>NZ_CP128595.1:301666-603333 GCF_030444335.1 Polaribacter huanghezhanensis
AATATTGAAGGTAGAACTGTCGTTATTTTAGAAGATATTATTGACACAGGAAATACACTAGAAGAGATTTACGAGATTTTTAAAGACAAAAAAGTAAAACAATTAAAAATTGCTACCCTTTTCTTTAAACCAGATGTATTTAAAAAAGATTTACCAATAGATTATATTGGAAAAAGCATTCCAGATAAATTTATTGTCGGCTACGGCTTAGATTACAATGGATTGGGAAGGAACTATCCTGCCATTTATCAACTAACAACAACACAACAAGAATAAAAATTATGAAAAACATTGTATTATTTGGCCCTCCAGGAGCAGGAAAAGGTACACAAGCAACGTTGCTAAAAGAAAGATACCATCTAATTCACATTTCTACCGGAGATGTTTTTAGATACAATATTAAAAACCAAACGAAACTAGGGTTACTTGCTAAAAAATACATGGATGAAGGAGATTTAGTTCCAGATGAAGTAACTATTGAAATGCTAAAAGCAGAAGTACATAAAAATGCAGACGCAAACGGTTTTATTTTTGATGGTTTTCCAAGAACAGAATCTCAAGCAAAAGCTTTGGATGTTTTTTTAGCTGAAAAAGGAGAAAAAATAAATGGAATGGTCGCTTTAGAAGTTTCTGAAGATTTACTAGTTGAACGCTTATTAGAAAGAGGAAAAACAAGCGGAAGAACGGACGATACTGACGAAAATAAAATCAGAAATCGTTTTAACGAATACAACACAAAAACGGCAGTTTTAAAAGACTATTACCAAGCACAAGGAAACTATTATGGTGTAAATGGCGTTGGTAGTATTAGCGAAATTACAAATCGTTTGGCAACAGTTTTTGACAAACTTTAAACAACTGTTTATGCGTTAAATCGTTTATGTGTTTATCAAAAACACAAATAAACTATGAAACAAATCAACATATAAACAATAGAAATAATGACTGAGGGAAATTTTGTTGACTACATAAAAGTGTACGCAACTTCTGGTAAAGGAGGAAGCGGATCGATGCACTTACACAGAGAAAAATTTATTACCAAAGGTGGTCCAGATGGTGGAGATGGTGGTCGTGGTGGACATGTTATTTTGCGTGGAAATAAAAATATGTGGACATTATTTCACTTAAAGTTTAAAAAACACTTTAGAGCAGATCATGGTGGTTCTGGAAGTAAAAGTAGAAGTACCGGACACGACGGTAGCGATGTGTATGTAGATGTGCCTTTAGGGACAATTGTTAGAGATGCAGACACCAACGAAATCCTTTTTGAAATTACAGATAATATGCAAGAAGTTGTCTTATTACGCGGTGGAAAAGGCGGCTTAGGAAACTGGCATTTTAAATCTTCTACAAATCAAACACCAAGATATTCGCAACCAGGAATGGATGGAATTGAAGGCTGGTATTTGTTAGAATTAAAATTATTGGCTGATGTTGGTTTGGTTGGATTTCCGAATGCAGGAAAATCTACTTTATTATCCGTAATTACATCAGCAAAACCAAAAATTGCTGATTACGCGTTTACAACTCTAAAACCCAATTTAGGAATTGTAGAACATAGAAATCATCAAACTTTTGTCATGGCAGATATTCCTGGAATTATAGAAGGAGCTGCAGAAGGAAAAGGTTTAGGATTTCGATTTTTACGTCATATAGAACGGAATTCTACGTTGTTGTTTTTAATACCTGCGGATAGTGAAGACATCAATAAAGAATATAAAATTTTATTGAACGAACTAAAAACACACAATCCAGAATTGTTAGATAAAAACAGGCTGTTGGCAATTTCTAAGGATGATATGTTAGATGATGAATTAAGAGCAGAAATTACCAAAGATTTACCTGATGGCGTTCCGCATATATTTTTCTCTTCGTTAGCAAACACAGGTTTGACAGAATTGAAAGATCAACTTTGGAAAATGTTGAATTAACAACACAATTGTCTGTTCGAGCCGAGTCGAGAACTCTGCTTTAAAATTAAAAAATAGATTTCTCGCTTCGCTTCGAAATGACAACAACTTTATAAAAAATAGATTTTCGGAAACGGAAATCTATTTTTAGTTTACGTTAATTTGAATCGGAATTTGATATTGAGTAGCAACCGGAATTCCTCTTTTGGTTGCCGGAGAAAGCCTTGGTAAATCGCGCAAGCTTATTGTAATTAAACTATCAATTGTAGGAATTTCTTTTTTTAGAATTTCAGAAGAAGTGATTTTCTGAATAGAAACAGCACCTTTATTGTTGATTAAAACCACAACATGGATTATTTCATTTACTGGATTTTTAACTTCTAGTTGGTGTTTTGCCAAACTTTCAGAAATGTGTTTATGAATGGTGTTTCTAAAGCAGTCCGTTTTTTTTGCTTTATCGATAAAATTTTTACACGCTTCAAATGTTGGAAAAACATCGACAGAAGAAAAATCGATAATGGTATCTACTTCTTGTAATTGCGATTTCTTTTTAAAATTAAAATACTCGCAAGAAGTACCAACCAAAATAATGAAGAAAAGAGAAAGTACTCGAAAACGCATGTGATAAATTTACAAGGTAAAAGTACAATTTATAAACTGTTTTAAAAAACGAATCATTATTCCACTTTTTCTCCTTTTAAAAACAATCCTTTTTTTATTTCTTTCATTCTCTTTTTTACGAAAGCGGTAAAATCTTTATCCGTCTTTTTAAACCTCGAAATGTACTCTTCGTAATATTTATACGCTATCTTTTTATCTTTATAATAAGAATCGGAAGTCAAAGCTAATTGATATAAAACCTTATGTTGTCTGTTATTTTCTTTAATAGACATTTTAAACATTTCAATAGCCGCCTTTGGTTTTTTTATTTCTAAATACAATAGTGCTAAACTATAATACTCTTCGGCTCTAGGTTTTTTACCAATTGTTGTTGCCATTTTATAAGTAAAAATTGCATTGGCATATTTTTTTTCGGCTTTATAAATATGACCCAAATAAGTCAAAATTTTAAAATCTTTTTTATCAATATTTCTTGCGGACTTAAAATAAGTTCTGGCTAAATCTAACGAATCGATATTAAAATAAGATCTTCCTAACATCTTTTTATTATAAAGATTATTAGGGGTTATGAAGTCTAATTTTTTTAAACGAAGTATCGCTTTTTTATATTTTTTATCCCGAAAAAGTTCATTGATTTTTAGCCTATTTAAATTGATATGTAAACTATCTAATCGCAAACCTATATCGGTAAATAACCTTGACGAATCTCTTTTTCTTATCAACGAAAATGTTCTTGCTAATTGATACACCGATTTTAGATGTGTGCTATCGCTTTTATAAGCTTTTAAAAAATTATCTAACATTCCGTTTCCATCAGCCTTGTTCGCAGAAATTAGTCCAAGTTGATAATAATAATTAGGATTATTTTTATCTTTTTCAGAAAGTAATGTAAAAATTTGTACCGCTTTATCTAAATCGTTTGTAGCAAAATATAATTTACCTAATTGATAGGTGATAATTAAGTTTTCCGAATCTTTTTCTAAAAGTTTTTCATAAATCTGAATGGCATTTTTATATTTTTTTTCTTTACGATACGCATTCGCTAATGATAGTTGCACTTTAAAGCTTTCTTTAAAAACCAACGCTTTTTTATAGTACGCAATGGCATTTTTAAAATCATCAACAGAGGCATAAATATTTCCAATTTTATAATTAGAAGTATCTTGCAAAGTATCAATCGTTTTTAATTGCGTTAATGCTAACTCATATCTTCCTTTTTCTAACAAACTATCTGCACGAGAAAAAGTAGAAGTTTGCGCTCCTACTTTTATACTCACACATACTAAGAGTAGTATATATACCTTTTCCATTTGTGCTTTTTTATCCTACATTTAAAGAAATTGGCAAGGTATATTTAACTCCAACTGCTTTTCCTCGTTGCAAACCAGGTTTCATTTTTGGTAATGTTTTAACAACTCGTATTGCTTCTGCTGAAAGTTTTTGATGTGGAGATTTTATGACATTTATATCTACAATATTTCCATTTTCATCAATTCTAAACTGAGTCCAAATCTTTGCTCTTCCTTTAGGCAACCCTAAATCTTTAATGAAATCTGCATTAAAATTTTTAATAATAGTATGTCTAATTTTTTCATTTAAGCAATCCATTTTATCTTTTCTTGTTCCTTCTTCACAACCAGGAAAAACGGGAACATTTTCTATTATTGCAAGAGGAATATCAAACTTGTTTTCTGGATTTTGTGTTCTTGACAATGAATCCGTTTTTCTCAATAAATAATTCATCAAACCACTTTGAATTTCATTCCGTAATTCTAAATCTTTAATTGTTTGTTTTAGATGTTCAACTTCCTGGTCTTGAGGATTTATTGAATCTTCAATATTACACGAAGTATAAACCAACATACTCGCCAATAAAGGCAATAACAATAAATACTTTGCCTTTTTAATTTGTTTTGATTTGTTTTTTGTCATCATAATAATTCTTTTTTTAATGAGTGAATGTTTGTAAAATTGATTGACAAACGAAATGTTTTCAACCTGAAAGGTTTGGCTTAGTAAAGTGTTAAAATATTGATGTTTTTTGGTGTCCTTTATAATTTCTGCATCAGATATATATTCGTGTAACAAAGTAATTCTATGTTGATAAAAATAAATCAATGGATTAAACCACATCACAATTTTTAGCAGTTCAAAAAACAATAAATCTAACGTATGCTTTTGTTTTGCGTGAATTAATTCGTGATCAATAATTGATGCTTGTTTTTCTATCGGAATATTTTTCCCTAAAAAAATATAATTAAAAAACGAAAAGGCATTGTCTTGTTTTGGCAGTAAAACCAATTTATAGAAATGTTTTTGTATGGTTTCATTCTTTGTAATTAACTGAATAATTTTAAATAGTTTTATCAGAAATACGATTGTAAATAATAAAGTTCCAATCCAAAATAAAAGATTTAGATAATTGATAGATCCATCCCTATAAAAGGTCGTTTTCTCTATTACTTTTTGTGGTGATAACATTACTTCTGGGAGTAAAATCATAATTTCTTGCGGTACGGCTCTTTGAAAAGTAGGAATCTTTATCAAAGGCAACACAAAAGACAAAATGGGTGTTCCTAACAAATACCATCTGTTATACTTGTAAAACGTTTCTTTGCTTAAAAAGAAATCGTACACCGCTAAAAATAGTATTTGAAATAAAACGACTTGAATACTATAAGTTATCATAGTTTTAGTTTTTTATGTCAGGTCGAGCGGAGTCGAGACCTAAATGACCTCTCGACTCCGCTCGAGGAGACAATTAATTTTCTTTCTTATTAATCTCTTTTAAAATTGTTTCTAGTTCAGCAATATCCATATCGTTCTTTTTCACAAAAAAGGAAACCATACTTTTAAACGAACCATCAAAATAACCATCCACAACTTTATGCAAAGTTTGGTTGCTATACACATCTTTATCTACAATTGGATAATACACATACCCTCTTCCTTTCGCTTTGTGATGTACAAATTCTTTGGTTTCTAAAATTCTAATAATTGTAGAAACAGTATTATATGCGGGTTTTGGTTTTGGAAGTTGTTCTATAATTTCTTTTACAGACGCTTCTCCTAAACCCCATAAAACCTGCATAAACTGCTCTTCTGCTTTTGTTAATTGCTTTATCATATTCAACTAAGTTTTTAGTTTAAAAAAACAAATATAACTAAAAGATTAGTTTAAACTAATCTTTTAGTTATAAATTTATTAAAAACAAAAAAATAAGAAAGATTTTCTAATTTAATCTTTAGACAAACTGCAATTACTCAACCATAAAAGAAAGAGGAATTAAATATCTTATAGCAATAGGCTTGCCTCTTTGAGTTGCGGGCTTCATCTTAGGAATTATTGATACAACTCTTTCAATTTCTTTTACAATGTCTGGATGTGGAGCTTTAATTTTAATAGTTTCAGAATATCCAGATGTTTTTATTCTGAATGATATCAAAAACTGAAATTTACCTGCTGGCAAATCTAACTTCTGTATTAAAGAGGAATCAAAGTTGTTTACAATAAATTTTCTGATACTAAGATCTAGGCATTTCTTTCGTTCTTTAAAAGTTCCAATACACCCAGGATAGGTTGGCCCATTTTCTATTATTGTAAAAGGAACATCTTTTTTAGAGTTTTGAGTTGTATTAGATTCTTCTCCTTCAGATTGTGAAAAAGCTTGAGTAGAAAAAAGGAATGCAAAAAAAAGCAGTTTTAAAGACCTCATACTAACAGTTTTAAAGACGAAAGGTAGTAATTTACTTTCAAAATGAAAAAACCACCAGTAACAAACTTTTTGTATTTTCGTCTTACAATAAAAAATTAATGGACATTTTTTTACTTTTCTTAGGATTTATCTTTATTTTTTTAGGAATCATCGGTGCTTTTTTACCCATTTTACCCGGACCGTTAACGGGTTGGGTTGGTTTATTACTACTTCATTTTACATCAACCGTTCCAAAAGATTGGACTTTTTTAAGTATTACACTTTTTGTTGCTGCCTTGGTTTGGGTGCTCGATTATTTTATTCCAGCCATGGGAACAAAACGTTTTGGTGGAAGTAAATCTGGAGTATACGGAACCACAATTGGGTTGATCATTGGCCTGTTCTCTCCTATTCCGTTTGGTATTTTAATTGGTGCTTTTGTGGGTGCATTTATTGGCGAAATGATGAACAACAGTAAAGATACAGACCGGGCATTAAAAGCATCTTTTGGTTCTTTACTCGGATTTTTTGTATCCGCAAGTTTAAAATTTGGTGTTGGCTTGGTGTATTTCTGGTTTTTTATCAGCACTTTTTGGGAATATAAATCGGCTTTCTTTAGTTAGTTTTAGCTAAAGGCTAAAGGCTAAAGGCTAAAATAAAAAGATATAACTGAAAGCGGGAAACCTGCCTGCGGCAGGCAGGCAGCTTCAAAAAAAAAAGCAAAAAAAAAGCGTCCCATCTCAGGGAAGCTTTCCATTGGTTAACAAAACCACGACACTTTTATGAAAGTGCCAAAACAACACAACTAAATGCTACTTTTATAAAAAGCAGCCTGCAAATGTACACGCTTTTTTAAATATAACAATATATTTTTATAAAAATTTACAAAACTACTTTAATGCTGATTGCTTAATTATGTAATTGATTGTATCTTTGCGGCTTTATTATAATTATCCTTTTAAAGAAGCTAAACAATATGCAATTATCAGAACAAGAAGTTGTACGAAGAGAAAAACTATCCAAATTACGTGAGTTAGGAATCAATCCTTATCCTGCAGATTTATTTCCAGTAAATCACACTTCAAAACAGATTAAGGAAAACTTTACTGAAGAAAAACAAGTAATTATTGCTGGTAGATTAGTATCTATAAACATACAAGGAAAAGCTTCTTTTGCACAATTGCAAGATTCGGAAGGCAGAATTCAGGTGTATTTTAATAGAGATGTGATTTGTGAAGGTGATGACAAAACAAAATACAACGATGTCTTTAAAAAATTATTAGACTTAGGAGATTTTGTGGGGATTGAAGGAGAATTATTTACAACGAAAGTTGGCGAAAAAACAGTACGAGTTAAAGACTTTACTCTATTAAGCAAAGCGTTAAAACCATTGCCTTTACCAAAAGAAAAGGACGGGGTTGTGTATGATGCTTTTACAGATCCAGAAATGCGTTACCGACAACGTTATGCAGATTTGGCTGTAAATCCACATGTAAAAGAAGTTTTTGTAAAAAGAACAAAACTGTTCAACGCCATGCGCGATTTCTTTAATACCGCTGGGTATTTTGAAGTTGAAACTCCAATTTTACAACCAATTCCGGGTGGCGCAGCAGCAAGACCCTTTATAACACATCACAATTCTTTAGACATTCCGTTGTACATGAGAATTGCCAACGAATTGTATTTAAAAAGATTGATTGTTGGTGGATTTGACGGTGTGTATGAGTTTTCTAAAAACTTTAGAAACGAAGGAATGGACAGAACGCACAATCCAGAATTTACAGCCATGGAAATCTATGTTGCCTACAAAGATTACAATTGGATGATGGATTTCTGTGAACAATTATTAGAACATTGTGCAATCGCCGTAAACGGAACTACGGAAGCAACTTTCGGAGCACACAAAATAGATTTTAAGGCGCCATACGCAAGAGTAACCATGGCTGACTCTATCAAACATTTTACAAGGTTTGACATTACTGATAAAACAGAAGATGAAATTAGAACAGCTGCAAAAAGTATGGGAATTGAAGTGGATGCAACCATGGGGAAAGGGAAATTAATTGATGAAATTTTTGGTGAAAAATGTGAAGGAAATTACATTCAGCCAACTTTTATTACTGATTACCCGAAAGAAATGTCTCCGTTGTGTAAAGAACACAGAGACAATCCAGAATTAACCGAACGTTTTGAATTGATGGTTTGTGGTAAAGAAATTGCCAATGCATATTCTGAATTAAACGATCCGATAGATCAACGTGAGCGTTTTGAACATCAATTAAAATTAGCTGAAAAAGGAGACGATGAAGCTACAGAATTTATTGACGAAGACTTTTTACGTGCCTTAGAATACGGAATGCCACCAACTTCTGGAATGGGAATTGGAATGGACCGTTTGATTATGTTTTTAACGAACAATCAATCCATTCAAGAAGTATTATTCTTCCCTCAAATGAGACCAGAGCAGCGAATCGCTGCAGATGTTGCACTTACTGATGACGAGAAAGCGCTACTAGCTATCATCACAAAAACAGAAAAAATAGCTTTGAATGAATTGAAAACGCAATCTGGTTTATCAAATAAAAAATGGGACAAAACCATTAAAGGATTAACCAAGAAAGAGGTTGCAAAAGTTTCTAAAACAGACGAAGGTTTGTTTGTGGAAGTTGTGTAAATCTATTTTAGATAAAAATATTAAAAAAGGAATTACAGCAATGTAGTTCCTTTTTTTTATCTTTAATTTTTAAAAAAAACAATGAGCAATAAAAAAATTGAATTAAAAGAAGCCATTTCTATCGGAATTGGCGGAATGGTTGGTGGCGGAATTTTTGCTGTTCTTGGTTTAGCCGTATCATTAGCAAAAGGAGGAACTCCAATTGCTTTTTTAATTGCGGGAATTATTGCATTGCTAACATCTTATAGTTACGTAAAACTTTCTCAAACTTTTCCTGATAGAGGCGGAACCGTTAAATTTATAAACAAAGGTTTTGGCATGGGGGTTTTTAGCGGAACTACCAACAACTTACTTTGGATTAGTTATATTATTATGTTAGCCCTTTATGCTTCTGCTTTTGGTTCTTATGCTCCAAATTTATTAAAATTAACAAGCAACAAAACGATAGATGCTCATCTCTATGCTACTTCCATAATTCTCTTTGCTACTACAATAAATTACTACAGTATTAAAGTTGTTGGCCAAATTGAATCTTATGCGGTAATCATTAAATTAATAATCTTATTAGGATTTGTTGTTATTGGTATTTATGGCCTTTTTGGCAATCCAAATTTAGAACAGCTAGCTATTTCTAATTGGAAATCTCCTAGTAGTTTATTGGCATCCGGAATGGTAATCTTTGTTGCTTACGAGGGCTTTGAATTAATTGCGAATGCAGCTCCAGACATTATCAATCCGATAAAAAACATTCCAAAAGCCTATTACTATTCTGTAATTTTTGTCATTTTTTTATACATAACTATTGCCGCAATTACAGTTGGATCGCTTCCTTTTGCTAAAATTGCTGAAGCACAAGAATATGTTTTGGCAGAAGCTGCAAAACCACTTTTAGGAAAAATTGGTTTTACAACAATTACAATAGCCGCATTAATTTCGACTTTTTCGGCAATAAATGCATCCCTTTATGGAGGCAGCAGAGTGAGTTATGAAATTGCAGAAGATGATGAGTTGCCTCACGAATTAACAAGTAAACTTTGGAATCAGCCAATAGGTTTATTAATTACTGCCATATCAACAATCATTTTAGTAAATGTATTAAACCTAGAAAGTATTTCTATAACCGGAAGTATTGGATTTTTACTCATTTTTGCAATAGTAAACTATATCGGTTTTAAACTTTCAAAAAAAATAAATGGAAATAAAATCATTCCTCTTATTGGGTTTATTTCTTGTATTATTGCACTCATAACTCTAATCACACAACAGTACAAAACAAATTCCGTTGGAATTTTAATTTCAGTATTAATTTTGATTAGTTGTTTTATTTTTGAGTTGATATACAAAAAACAACGCTGATTCGTTACTAAATTATGATTCGTAAAATTTTTCTTCTAAGCATTTCTTTAATGACTTTACTTTCTTGTACTGAAAGTGAAATAAATTATATCAATCAGGCAGAAAATCAACAACGATACGACAGTCAGATTTTTGAAACAATTACCATTTCAAAAGATGTCCGTTATGGAGCAAATGTTACCTTAGGCGGAGCAACAACTGGTTTGTCTATGGATATTTATCAACCGGCAAACGATACAGAAATCAACAAACCATTGGTGGTTTTAGCGCACGGTGGAAGTTATCTTTCTGGCGATAAAAGCGATTTTACAGAGCTTGCTACATTTTTAGCAAAAGCTGGTTATGTTGTAGCCTCCATCAATTATAGATTGTTAGATATTACACCAACTCAATTAGCTTTTAAACAGGTTGCTATAAATTCTGTTGCAGATATGAAAGCTGCAGTTCGTTATTTCACAAAAGATGCAGCAACAAATAATGTCTATAGAATTGATGCGTCAAAAGTTTTTATTGGCGGCTATTCTGCCGGCGCAATTACCGCTTTGCATTATGCCTATGTGCATACAAATACAGAGTTAACGTCAATTGGCGGAAGCTCTTTTGTTGATTATGTAAACTCAAAAGGCGGATTAGAAGGAATGAGCGGAAACGAATCATTTCCTTCAGTAGTAAAAGCAGTTATCAATATTTCTGGAGCATTATTTAGCTCGAGTTTTATCAATTCGAACGAACCTAATTTGTACAGCACTCACGGAACAGATGACGCTGTTGTTCCTTATTTACAAGGCGATGTAAACCATACAGGAATTATCGCTGACGGTTCTGGGATTTTACATCCATATGCAACTTCAATTGGACTATCTAGTGAATTAAACACCATTCAGAATGGCAAACACGATGCTTTTTTAAGCTGCACTTCTTGTTTGGTAGAAATCAGGACTTTCTTGTATTCTCAACTTCAATAAATTACTTGATTTTATTTTATTTTTATTTATCTTTCGAATCGCTAACCAAATTACCGTTTTGAAAAAAAATCTATTCCTAATTTTTATAATTAGCTGCACAACCTTATTCGCTCAAAAAACAAAGCAAGTTTTTGTAAAATATATAAAAACTGATATTTCTAAAATATCAATAGATGGTTTATTAAATGAAGCTGCTTGGGCAAAAGCAAAGACAACATCCAATTACTGGCAGTATTTTCCAACAGATTCTTTACAGGCAGAAAATCAAACAGAAGTAAAAATGATGTTTGATGACAAAAATTTATATGTAGCAATTAAAGTACATGCAAAATCAAACGATTTTATCATTCCTTCTTTACGAAGAGATTTTAGAGCTTCTGGAAATGATAATGTAACTCTGATTTTTGATACATTTAATGATGGCTCTAATGCTTTTTTCTTTGGAACAAATCCGGCAGGAGTTAAAAGGGAAGCTTTACTTTCTGGCGGGGGAACAGATTTAAGAGGATTTAATTTAGCTTGGGATACCAAATGGGTTTGTAAAACACAAATTTTAAAAGATGCATATGTTGCAGAAATTGCAATTCCGCTAACAGCTTTTAAATTCAGAGAAGGAGAAACCAAATGGCGGTTCAATAGCTATCAATTTGATACACAGGATAATGAACAAAATACTTGGATGAATATTCCTCAAAATCAATATATATTTAGTTTGGCTTATATGGGGGAAATGATTTTTGAAAAGCCATTAGGAAAATCTAGAGCACCAATAGCAATTATTCCTTATATTAATACTTTTTCAGGAAAAGATTTTGAAAATAACAGCGCCTTTAATGATGTAAAAATTGGCGGAGATGCTAAATTTGCAATTGGGAATAGTATGAATTTAGACCTAACTATCAACCCAGATTTTTCTCAAGTAGAAGTTGATCAGCAAACAACAAATTTAACCCGTTTTGAAATTTCGTTACCAGAACGAAGACAATTTTTTATTGAAAACAGTGATTTATTTGGTGATTTTGGAGACTCAAGAGACGAAAATCCGTTTTTCTCTAGACGTATTGGAATCGCTAAAAATAAAAATAATGAATCTATTGAAAACGGAATTGTTGCTGGCGCAAGACTAAGCGGAAAATTAAATAGCAATTTGCGCTTAGGTATTTTAAGTGTTCAAACAGAAGAAGATATTGCTAATGAAATTCCTGCTACAAATAATTCGGTTGTTGCAATTCAACAAAAATTATTTAGTAGATCTAATCTAAGTTTTTTATTCATCAACAAACAAGCGACAAAGGATTATAGTTTTTTAGCACAAGAAGACAAATACAACAGAGTACTTGGTATTGATTACAATTTGGCGTCAGAAAATAATACGTGGAACGGAAGGTATTTTATTCATAAATCTTTTTCGCCAACAACAAGCGGCAAAGATATTTCTGCAGGAATTTCTACCCAATACAATTCAAGAAATTTTAAAATCAGATTAAGTGGTGTTTATATAGAAGATGATTTTAGATCAGATCTAGGTTTTATCAGAAGAACAGATATCTTTAAAATCAATCCTAAGTTTGAATATACTTTTTATCCTAAAAAAGGGAAAATTCAAAAACATACTTTATCTGTTACACCAATTTTTATTTGGAAACCAGAATTAGAATACGAAAATTCTGATTATACAATTATCAGCCAATGGAATATTATTTTTAACAATTCTACGAATCTTGAATTTTCAATGTTTAACCGATATACATTTTTATATAATAGTTTTGATCCTACAAGAACAAACTCAACAAAGTTACTTGCTAATGTTGGGTATTATTACACAAGTTTCGAAGCAAAATATAGATCAGATATAAGAAACCAATTCTCATTTGATATTTCTCCGTCCATTGGTCAGTTTTACAACGGAAATAAATATTCATTGGAAGGGAATTTAAATTGGCGAGCAGAGCCTTTTTTTCAAACAAAAATACAAGTAAACTACAATTACATTAGTTTACCAGACCCGTATGCAAATGCGTCTATTTGGTTAATTGGCCCTCGTTTTGATGTTACTTTTAATAAAAGTTTATTTTGGAATACACTAATCCAATACAGCAATCAAGAACAAAGTTTGGGCATTAACTCAAGACTACAATGGCGTTTTGCTCCGTTGTCAGATTTATTTATTGCCTATAATGATAATTACAATACAAATTCGCCTTTAAGTCCGCGTTTTAGATCTATTAATTTAAAATTATCTTTTTGGTTTAATTTATAATGCCTTTAACATTTCTTTAAGATTCTTATTTTTTATAAGTAGTAAATTCGAAAACTATTTTTTAATTACACTAACCTTAAAATATAAATTATGATACAAAAAGTAATTTCGAGATTATTAGTTGTTTTATTTGTTTTTGGTTTTTCTATAAATGCTGATGCTCAGCGCAAGAAGAAAAAAAACAAAAAAGATGCTAAAGAAACAGTAAAACCAGCTCCAAAACCTAAAAAAGGAGACATTCAACCTTATGCATCAGTTGTTACAAAAGATGTTATAACTGATGAAGGTTTGTTTAAAGTTCATAAAAAAGATGAAGCCTATTTATTTGAAATTCCAGATTCACTTTTAGGAAGAGAAATGTTAATGGTAACAAGAATTGCCAAAACAGCCAACGGACTTGGATTTGGCGGTGGAAAAACAAACACTCAAGTACTACGTTGGGAAAGAAAAGATAAGCAAATTTTATTACGAGTTGTTTCTTACGATGTTGTAGCAGATAAAGATTTACCTGTACATGAAGCAGTTGTAAACTCTAATTTTGAGCCAATATTATTCGCTTTCCCTATAAAAGCCCTTAACAAAGATGCTAAAACAACTGTAATTGATGCAACAACTTTATTTACTACAGATGTTGCAGCTATTGGATTACCTTCTTTTTACAGAAAAAGATTAAAAGTATCAAGATTAGATGCAAAACGTTCTTTTATTGATAAAATTAATAGTTACCCTCAAAACATAGAAATTAGAGATGTAAAAACATATGCTTCATCTGCTCCACCATCAAATCAAAGTGTTGGTTCTATTTCTTTAGAAATGAGTAATTCAATGATTTTACTACCTAAAGTACCAATGAAGCGCCGTTATTTTGATGAAAGAGTTGGATGGTTTGCACGTGGGCAAGTAGATTACGGTTTAGATGCTCAAAAAAGTAAAACAGTTAGGTATTTAGACAGATATCGTTTAGAAGTTAAAGATGAAGATATTGCTAAATTTAAAAGAGGTGAATTAGTAGAACCTAAAAAACAAATTGTGTATTATGTAGATAGAGCAACACCAGAAGAGTGGGTTCCTTACATTATTCAAGGTGTAAATGATTGGAATGTTGCTTTTGAAGCAGCAGGTTTTAAAAATGCAATTGTAGCAAAAAGAGCTCCAACAAAAGAAGAAGACCCAGAATATAGCCCAGAAGATATTCGTTATTCTGTAATTCGTTATTTAGCTTCTCCGATTCCAAATGCAAACGGACCTCACGTTAGTGATCCTCGTTCTGGAGAAATCTTAGAATCAGACATCAATTGGTACCACAATGTGATGTCGTTATTACACAACTGGTATTTTATTCAAACTGCAGCGATTAATCCTAATGCAAGAAAAAATAATTTTAAAACTGAAGTGATGGGAGAATTGATCAAGTTTGTATCTTCTCACGAATTAGGTCATACGCTTGGATTACCTCACAATATGGGAAGTAGTGTTGCGTATGCAGTAGATTCATTACGATCAGCTTCATTTACAAAAAAATACGGTACAGCTCCTTCAATTATGGATTATGCTCGTTTTAACTACGTAGCTCAACCAGGTGATGTTGGTGTTGCATTAATGCCAAATATTGGTGTATATGATAAATATGCAATCTCTTGGGGATATCGTCCAATTTTAGATAAATCAGAAAAAGGTGAAAAACCAGTTTTAGATAGTTGGATTTTAAAGCATGCTGGAGACCCAATGTATCGTTTTGGGCATCAACAAGCGGGGAACGTCATAGACCCAAGTTCTCAAACTGAAGATTTAGGAGATGACGCAATCAAAGCAAGTAACTACGGTATCAAAAACTTAAAAAGAATTTTACCAAGATTACAAGAATGGACAAATGAAAAGGGAGAAGATTATAGTGAGTTAAATACCATGTACGGTCAAGTATTAAGCCAATTTAATCGTTACATGGGACATGTAGCTTCTAATATCGGTGGGGTTTACGAACATTTTAAAACCTCTGACCAAAAAGGTGCTGTATATACTCCTGTAGATAAGGCGCATCAGAAAAATGCTTTAACGTTTATTAATGACCAATTATTTACTACTCCAAAATGGATGATTGATAAAGATATTTTCAGTAAAACTCAATTTTCTGGTCATGCAGACAGAATCATGGCTATGCAAACTAGTGCTTTAAGAAAAATTCTTAAACCAGGTAGATTGTCAAGAATGATTGAAAATCAGACTTTAAATGGAAACAAAGCCTATACAATTTTATCTATGATGGGTGATTTACGTAGAGGGGTTTGGTCTGAACTATATTCTAGAAAATCTATTGATGTTTACAGAAGAAACTTACAGAGAGCCTATATTGATCAACTTGGCAGTTTAATGAAAGCCAAAACACAACGTGGAGCAAATAGTGGATATTTTAAACAATCAAGTTTTAACGCAAATTTATCTGATGTGAAACCTATTGTAAGAGGAGAATTAAACAGAATTAAACGCGATGCTAAAAAAGCAATTGCTACTGCACCAAATACAATTACAAGATATCATTTACAAGATATCGTTAAGAGAATTGACGAAATATTAGATCCTAAATAATAGTTTACAATTTATAACTTAAAAGATCCTTGTCAGTTTGGCAAGGATTTTTTTGTTTCTTCGTTTTTTAATTTATTTTTTATGAAACTCTTCTAATTGATTTTTAATAACCTCATCAATTCTTTTTTGATCGATATTGTATTTTAAATCTAAACTTTGTTTCTCAGGAAATTGTTCAATCATAACCGTAGAAGATGGGAATGCAAAATCGATTCCTAAAGCTTTTGCTAATTTTACGATAGCAATATGTAGTTTATGCCTAGAAGATTGCTCTACGCCCCAAGCCAAGCTTTTAAAGTAAACATTGATTAAAATTAACAAAGACGAATCTCCAAAACCTGTAAATTCTACATTATAAGAATCTGGTTCTGAACGCGTTTCTGGATGTGCAATAATTATTTCTCTTACACCTTTTACAAAAGCTTCAATTAATTCTGGCGGCGTATCGTAACGGATACCAACATTGGTATTATATCTTCTATACAAACGCAGCCCTTTATTGTTGATGACAATTTCTGACAATTTACTATTCGGAATTTGAAAAATAGAAGTATCCGCAGCTCTAATTCTTGAGGATCTAAATCCAACTTCCTCAACCGAACCTTCTACTCCACCAGCTTCAATCCAATCTCCAATATAAAAAGGTTTGTCTAAGAAAATCATAAAAGTTCCTATCAAATTTTTCACCGTATCTTGAGAGGCCAAAGCAACAGCCAAACCACCAATTGATGCTCCAGCAATTACGGCAGTTGTATTAATTCCTAAGACAGTTAACATTTTTAAAATTCCAACAAAAATGACAATTCCTTTTAAAAGATTATTTAAAACTGGAATTAATTGATCATCCAATTTATTTTCTGTTTTTGCAGTAATCTCAGAGTAAACCTCCATTGTTACTGTTACTAATTTTAAGAATACATAAATCCAAAAAACAGTTTGTGTAATATTCAATCCAATAAACATCCATTTATTAATTGTCAATCCAAATTGTAAAGAGGGATATATTTTATCAACAAAACTCAATGCTATTAATAAACTTATTGGATGTGCTAACTTTTTTAACACTTTTGCAATTGCTAAGCTATCTTTACGCAGAAAATAATTGTGAATTTTATGAAGGGTAAAATAAATAATCCGCTTAAAAATTACATGCACCAAAAATGCAATTAGTAGCATTAATAGCAATCCTATAAATTTCCAAACTTCTATATCAAACACTTTTTTATGTCCAAAATTTGGCATTAAATTTTCAAGTTCTGAAACATACCAAGGAAAAATATCATTATAAATTTCGTCTAAATTTGACATTGTCTCTTGAGAATAATACCAATTATCGCCAATCTTTTCAACCGAAATTAAAGGCATCACATTAGGAAACAAAACATATTTATGTGAATTACCATATGCTAAAGAATCCTTATAATTAGCATCTGTGGGTATTTGTTTAAAATCTACAAACAATCCTTTTCCGTCTAAAATCTGCTTTAATCTAATGGCTGCAATTTTAGGCTTTTTGGTCGAATTTGGGAAAATAGTTTGAGCAGCTTTTTCTGGCTGATACGAATCTGATTGTAAAAAATACAGATGTGTGTATACGGTAGCATTCGGGTTCTTTAGATTTACTTTTATAGAGTCTTGTGCTGATACAATTGCTGTAAAGAGTAAAAAAACGAGTAGTAATTTTTTCATTTTTAAGGATAGCTTATTTGTTAATCGAATGTTAAAATAACACACAAAGTTAAACCTTTTGATTTTTTTAATGTCAAAGAAGCAACTAAATAACAATTAAAAAATTTAAATCATGAAAAAAATAGCATTCGCATTAGCATTTATATTAACTGCTTCAGCAGGATTTTCTCAACAAAGAAAAAGAATGGCAAAAGCTGATATGATGACGCCAGAACAACGTGCAACTTTGTCAGTAAAAAGAATGGCACTTCAGTTAGATTTAACAAAAGATCAAACTCAAAAAATTACTGCTTTGTACACAGAAATGGGAACACAAAGAAAAGTAAAAGGAGATCAAATGAGAAAAGAGGCTATGGCTTCTAGAGATAAGATAGCCAAAATAAAAAAGGAAAGTAAAGACAGAGCTGATTTTAAAGAAAAAGTGGGAAAAGCGATCAAATCTGGAGAATTAAAAAAAGAAGGTCTTAAAAGAAGAAGAGGAAAAAGAGTTGATTTTGACACAGCAAATAAAGCCTTAGATAACAGAATTGAGTTTCAGGCTAAAATGAAGAAAATCTTATCTCCAGAGCAATACGAAAAATTCACGAAATTACAAAAGCGTAAAGTTGGAAAACTTAAAAAGAAAATGGCTTCGAAAATGAAAAATAAAAAAACTAAAATGAGCAAACGCGGAAAAGGAAAGCGTTAGAAAATAAATGTATTTGTTTGATTGATTAATACAAAAAGCCCGATGTTATGTGATAGTTCATCGGGTTTTTTATCTCCTATTCTTTAAACCAACTCGCATATTCTACATAATTGTTCGCAATCCGATCTATTTCTCCAGAAATTAATTCCTTAGAAATGTCTTTTATTTTTTTAGCCGGAATTCCCGCATAAATAGTTCCGCTTTCTACTCTAGTGTTTTTAGAAACAACCGCACCAGCCGCAATAATTGAGTTACTTTCTATTACACAATCATCCATAATAATACTTCCCATTCCGATTAGCACATTATCATGAATTGTACATCCGTGCACAATTGCATTATGACCAATGGAAACATTATTACCAATTGTTGTGGGCGATTTTTGATAGGTTGCATGAATTATTGCGCCATCTTGCACGTTTACTTTATCTCCCATTTTTATAAAATGAACATCGCCACGAATAACAGCATTGTACCAAACACTGCAATTTCTCCCCATAGAAACTTCGCCAACAATGGTTGCATTTTCAGCCACAAAACAATCTTCAGGAATTTGTGGAAACTTGCCTTTTACGGCTTTAATAATTTTCATTAAATAAATTTAGTTAATTCTTAATTTCTGACCAACACTAATTGTATTGCCTGATAAATTATTGTTTTTCTTTAACTGTTGAACAGAAATATTATACCTTCTAGAAATAGAATATAACGTTTCTCCTTTTTGAACAGTATGTGTTATTCCCGAAGCTATTTTTACCGTTTTTGTAGTTCTTTTTACAGAAACACTTTTGGGTTTTCTTTTTTTTACTTCTTTTTTATACTTCTTTAAATCGCTTTTTTTAATCTTATCAAATTCATACAACTCATAAGTTTCAATAATTCTAATTAATTTTGAAGGATATTTTCTATCGGTTGCATAACCTGCTTTTTTTAATCCTCTAGCCCATTTTTTATAATCTGAAGTTCTATATTTAAATAGAAAAGCATAGCGTTTTCTTCCTGTTAAAAACTTCGAATGATCGTTGTACGAGTTTTCTACGTATTTGTATTTACGAAAGCAATCATCTTTCTTGTCATCATCATGATAGACTTTTTTTCCTTCCCAACCTTTATGACATTTTATTCCAAAATGATTGTTTGATTTTGATGCCAACGTACTTCTACCATTTCCTGATTCTAAAATTCCTTGCGCCAATGTAATACTTGCCGGAATTTTAAATTCGTGCATTTTTATAACTGCTAACGGCGCATATTTTTTAATATAGGTGAGTGTATATTTATTTAGATTTTTATGTTCTTTAAGAAGTTTTTTAACATGAGCATTCTGTTTTACAGAAGGCATTTTTTTTATCGAAGTAGTTTCTTTTGGTATATTTTTTTTTGATCTAACTACATTTTTTTTAGTACCACAGCCAACAATAAAGAAACTAAGAAATGCTATAATTATGTATGATTTAAGTTTCATTAAGTGGTAATTAATTCTAAATTTTTCTTGGCTAACTTATTGTTAACACCTTCAATTCCTTGTAAACCTCCAGTGTGAATGACCAAAATTTTACTATTTTCTGAAAAATAGCTCTTTTTCATTAAATCTACAATTCCAAAAAGCATTTTTCCTGTATAAATTGGATCTAATGGAATTTTTGTTTCTGAATAAAACCGATTGATAAAAGAAATTAGCGCCTCATTATATTTTGCATAACCGCCAAAATGATAGTCGTGTATTAAGTTCCAATTATTCGTTTTAGTAACAAAATTTTTAATTTCTTTTTGCAAAAAGTTGCCTTTCAATGCAGGAAATCCAAGTACTTTTTGATGACTTTTTACTGATTTTATCAATCCAGAAATAGTTCCTCCAGTTCCAACCGCCACACAAATATAATCGAAAATTTCATCTTCATTTGTTAAGATTTCTGTGCACCCTTTTATTGCCAATTCGTTTGTTCCTCCTTCAGGAATTACATAAAATTTACCAAATTTATTTTTTAAGGAATTGAGAAACGATTCTGATGTTTTTTCTCGATACAATTCTCTCGACACAAAATAAAATTGCATTCCGTGTTCGCGCGCTTGATGTAATGTTGAATTATTTGCTAACGTTTTTTGTAAATCGTTCGCCAATTCATCTCCGCGAATTACACCAATTGTTTTTAAACCAGCTAATTTACCGGCAACTGCAGTTGCTAAAATATGATTGGAAAAAGCGCCGCCAAAAGTTAACAGAGTATTTTGCTCTACCCTTTTAGCTTCTTGAATATTATATGTAAGTTTTCTGAATTTATTGCCCGAAACAAACGGATGAATTTTATCTTCTCGCTTGATAAAGAGCTGAAGATTCTTGTCTTTTAATTCAGGTAAAAGAATTTGTTGGTTAATTGATCCCGATATGTCAGGTCGAGCGGAGTCGAGACCTATATTTTTTGAATGCGTTTCATTTTTACATTCTGATAAAATTTGAAGTGTATCAAAATCTCTATTTGCTAAAGCTAATTTTTTACTTCTACTCCATTTTTTTATTTTTTTCTCAAAAAATATTGCCTGATTTACGTCATTAAATTCTTGATAAAAAATCAACTTTAATGGTCTTCTTTTGTAGGTAAAACAAGATTTATTTAGCCCTTGTTGATGTTCTGTATACCTTCTTGAAATAGCATTTGTAATTCCTGTGTACAAGAATTTATCAGCGCATTCCAAAATGTACACATAATATAACTTCATTATAATTTTGTTGTAGATGTCTGGTCGAGCGGAGTCGAGACCTAATCTTTTGTTTCACTTTACATTTTTAGACCTCTCGACTCCGCTCGAGGAGACAATCTCAAGATATGGTTTAATAAGATAACAAGTTACGAAATCGCTGTAACTTTCTCCTCAACTTGTTCCCAATCTTCTAATAAAACATCTAATTTGGCTTTTTTAGCTTCGTAATTTTTAAAGAAATTAGGACGCGCCGAAACCTCTTCATAATTTTGAGCTAAATCATAATCCGCTTGTTCTATTTGAGCTTCTATAGTTGCTATCTCAGATTCAATTTTAGACAATTTATTTTTTAATTTTTTTAGCTCTTTTTCTTCTTCTCTACTTAATTGTGAAGTTTCTTTTTTTGCCGTTTCTTTTATTTCTTTAACAATGGTTCTCTTTTCGGCTTCACGTAAATTTTCCATTTTGTGTTCCTCTAAGAAATAATCAATATCACCTAAATATTCTTTGATTACTTTGTCTTTAAAACCGTAAACTGTATCTGTTAATCCTTGTAAGAAATCTCTATCGTGCGAAACTAAAATTAATGTCCCACTAAAACTTTTTAATGCTTCTTTCAACACATTTTTTGAGGCAATATCTAAATGGTTTGTCGGCTCATCCATGATCAACACATTAAACGGAGACAACAATAACTTACACAAAGCCAAACGGTTACGTTCGCCTCCAGAAAGTACTTTTGCTTTTTTATCAACCGCATCGCCACCAAACAAAAACGAACCTAACATATCTCTAACTCGTGCTCTGTTAGAGTCTGTCGCGGCATCTTCCATAATTTGCAAAACTGTTTTCTCTGGTGGTAAATGTTCTGATTGATTTTGAGCAAAATATCCGATTTCTACATTGTGTCCCAATTTTAAATGTCCTTTAAACGGAATATCTCCAACCATCATTTTTGCCAAGGTCGATTTTCCTTGTCCATTTTGACCAACAAATGCGATTCTACTGTTGCGTTCAATCAATAAATCTACATTTTCTAACACATGCTTATCGCCGTAACTTTTGCTTAAATTTTCTGCTTCTATAATAATTTTTCCTGGTTCTTTTGATTTTGCAAAACGAATGTTCATCGTTGCATTATCATCTTGATCAACTTCAATACGTTCAACTTTATCAAGTTGCTTCATTAAGGATTGCGCCATAGAAGCCTTACTAGCTTTGGCTTTAAACTTATCTATTAGATGTTGCTTTTGTTTGATTTCTCTATCTTGATTTTTCTGAGCTTGTAATTGTTTCTCCTTGATTTCTCCTCTTAATAATAAGAATTGAGAATACGGTTTTTTGTAATCGTAAATCTGTCCCAAAGAAATTTCTATGGTCCGATTTGTAACATTATCTAAGAACATTTTATCATGCGAAACCAATACAATTGCGCCAGAATATCCTTTTAAGAAATTTTCTAACCAAATAATAGATTCGATATCTAAATGATTTGTTGGCTCATCTAACAATAAAATATCATTGTTTTGCAATAGTAGTTTTGCCAATTCAATTCGCATTCTCCATCCACCAGAAAAGGTATCAGTAAGTTTGTCAAAATCTTCTCTTTTAAAACCTAAACCTTGTAAAATCTTCTCCGTATCACCTTGATAATTATAACCACCAAGCAATTCGTAACGTTCTGTATTGTCTGTAAGATCATGAATTAACTGACTGTACTCTTCACTTTCATAATCGGTTCTTGTTGCCAATTGTTCATTAATTTCATCGAGCTTTAGCTCAATTCCTTTAATTTCTTCAAAGGCTTGATACGCTTCTTCTAAAATGGTTCTTCCTTCAACAAAATCGATATCTTGACGTAAAAAACCCATGTTTACATCTTTATCAAAAGCCATGGTTCCTCCACTGGTTTCAATATCTTTAGATAGCACTTTTAACAAAGTCGATTTTCCTGCTCCATTTTTTCCTATCAATCCAATTCTGTCTCCTTTATTTAATTTAAAAGTGATTCCAGAAAACAAATCTGTCCCCATAAAAGAGACTGTTAAATTATGTACGTTAAGCATCTATTTTTTTGTAATTTTGTGAGTGCAAATCTACTTAAAATATTTAGAGTAATCATGTTTAAGAAAGGCACAAAAATCTACAGTATTATCAACAATAAATGTCCAAGATGTCAAGAAGGAAACTTTTTTAAATATAAGTTAACTTATACACCAGGAAAAGTAACTGAACTGCACGAACATTGTTCAAATTGTAACTTAAAATACATGATTGAACCGTCGTTTTTTTACGGAGCGATGTATGTTGGCTATGGAATAACCGTTGCTATTTGCATTGCAGTATTTATTATTTCGTTTCTTATTTTTGGACTGGATTTATTAAAATCTTTTGCAGCAATACTTATTGCAATTGTTTTATTAATGCCCATAAATTTACGTTTATCTAGAATGCTTTGGATACAAATGTTTATTTCTTACGAAGAAAAAAAAGAGAGTGACATTTCTTAATAAAACCTTTTTATGTCAATTTCTTTGTCTAGCTTCTCGCCTTTTTCTAGGTGATTGAACAAGTTTCTAGCTACCGTTGGAGCAATCATTACTCCACGGGTTCCTAAACCGTTTAAAACAATTAATTGAGTGTGTTTTGGGTGAACACCAACCAAAGGTCTTCTCCCTGCAACTGTTGGTCTTATTCCTGCAGACTGTGAAACAATTGTATAATCAACATTGATTACTTTTTTTAGTTTCTCTACCAATTCTTCTTTTCCTTCTTCTGATGGATTTGATGTCTTATCTACCCAATTAAAAGTAGCACCAACTTTATAGTAGTTGTTTCCTAATGGTAACACAAAAAGTGTTGACTTTAATAAAAAGTTGATATTTAATTCTGGAGCATGAATGGTTAATAACTCTCCTTTCGCCTCATTTAAAGGCAAATGCTTAAAATATGGATTGTCTGTAATACCAAAGCCTTCACAAAAAACAACTCTTGATGCTTCAACATCTTTGTATTTTATAAATTCATTCTCAAAATTTATTTGTTGGTATTCAAAATTTTCGAACCGAATTAATTCTCTTTCTTTAAGGTTGTTTCTGTAAGATTCTACAAGCTTTTTTGTATCGATTCTACCTGTTTTATTTACATTTCCAAAACTAAAATCTGCAATAACACCTTTATAGGTTTGGCTATCTAATTTTGGATCTAAATAACCTATCAACTTTGGTTTATCTAAAGCATCAAACCAATTATTTTGATCTTCAATTGATTTAAAAGCTTTTTTAATTACTAATTTCTCATCAACAATTATGTTTAATCTTTTTTCAATTTTTTTGTAAAAAGGAAGCGCCACTTTTAATTGTTCTTGAGCATTCCAAACTGGAGTAAATCGTTTTAAAATCACAGGATTATAAACTCCGCCAGCCACTAAAGAAGACGTTTGAGAATCGTCCTCAAAAACGATAAATGTTTTTTTAGCGGCAATTAATTCTTCTATAAATGCCAAGCCAGCCAAGCCTAAACCAACAACAATATAATCTACTTTCATGCTGTAAAAATACGCTATTAAATGCAAAAAAGCGTTCTGAAAATTCAGAACGCTTTTTTTATTTCTATAAGAATAAATTTCTACCAATCATAACTTTTATTTGCATCTAGCTTAATAAAAATAAATAAAAGGAGTGTAAACCCCCAAAGAGAAGAACCTCCATAACTAAAAAAAGGCAACGGAATTCCGACTGTTGGTAATAATTGAGTAACCATTCCGATATTTATAACTACATGAAAAAATAGTATGGATGCTAAGCTGTAGCCATAAATTCTTCCAAATTTGTTTTTATGCGTTTCTGCTAAATAAAGAACCCGATAAAGGAGCAGCATAAATAAAATAATTACAGAAGCACTTCCTACAAATCCCCATTCTTCACCAACCGTGCTAAAAATATAATCGGTGTCTTGTTCTGGCACAAAATTCCCTTGAGTTCTATCTCCTTGTAAAAAACCTTTTCCGAATCCGCCGCCAGAGCTGATGGCTTGTATAGATTGATCGGTATTATATCCAATCTTTTTGGTGTCTTTAGATAAACCTAAAAGAATTTCGAATCGATCTCTTTGGTGTTGTTCAAAAACATTATTAAAAATAAATCCAGAGCTAAAAATATAGATTCCAAAAACGACATAGAGTCCTAGAATTTTATACCAATTAAATTTAAAATATCCTTTGTTTCTCTTTAGGAAGTAAAAAAGGATTATAGATAATACAATATAAACAGCAGAGATAATGGTTGATGGCCCAAAGAATAATGTTAGTAGAAATAAGATTATTGCAAGTGCGCCAATTGTTATATAATTTAATGTTAAGCCTTCTCTGTTTAGCACAAAAAAGAATGATAGATATACTAAAACTGACCCTAAATCTGGTTGTAAAGCAATTAGAAATGCAGGTAAAAAAATAATTATAAATGCTTTGATTTGATTTTTAATTAGTTTCAAATTGTATTGCCTATCACTTAATAATTTAGCAATAGCAAGTGCTGTAAATGCTTTGGCAAATTCTGATGGTTGAAAACTTGCACTACCAAAGCTATACCAAGACTGAGCGCCATTAATATTTTTACCAAAAATAAAAAGGCCAATTAAAGAAAGAATACCTATTAAATATAAAATACTCGCAAATTTTTCATAGAATTTTGAATTGAAAAAGAGAATGAGAATAATTAAAGGAATACATAATAGTATCCATAATAACTGTTTCCCATATCTGGTAGAAAGATCTAGAATTTCTGAATTGTTATCAGTTGTAGTAGCGGCGTAAATATTCATCCAGCCAAAACCAACTAATGCAATATAGAGAATTACTAAAATCCAATCTATACCATAAAAAATATTATTTTTTTCTGCTCTCAATCTTTAAATTCTGTTTCAGTTATTAAATCTTTTTGATGATAAACATCTTTTAAACTAAGGTGAATCATGCTTTTTTCTATCCACTTTCTATTCTTTCCGGTTATTTTTTTATGCAAGTATTTTTCTATCATTAAACTTGTAATTGGCGCGGCAATTGTAGATCCGTAGCCTCCATTTTCTACAAAAATTGCAATTGCAATTTTAGGATCATCTTTTGGCGCAAAAGCAATTAGAATAGAATGGTCTTTTAATTGTTTTCTTACTCCGTTTATAATTGCAAAATTTTCAGAAGTCCCAGTTTTTCCTACAATATCTATTCCGTTTACTTTACTTAATCTTCCTGTTCCTGTTTTAAAAACTTCGTGCATTCCTTCTATGATTGGGTCAAAATATTTAGAATCAATCGTTGTTCTTTTCTCGACTGTAAATTTGGGGTCTTTGACGTTTTCACCAACTGTTTTCTTTAATACATGTGGTGTAAAAAAATAGCCTTTATTGGCAATTGCAGCAGTAACATTTGCTAATTGAATAGGAGTCGTTAAAATTTCTCCTTGACCAATAGCGTTAGAGATATTTGTTGTTGGTCCCCAAGAATATTTATATCGAGAATCATAATATTTTCCGTCTGGGATCAAACCTCGATTACCAATCGGTAAATCATATCCTAAATAATTTCCTAATCCAAAACTTTTTACATGATTGCTCCAAGTATCCATTCCGATACTTGCAGATTCTGCATTGTCTATTATTTTTCTGTAGGCTGTAGAAAAATAACTGTTACAAGATTTTGCAATTGCTCTATGCAATTTGATTGGTCCTCCAAAAATATTACAATGACATTTTTGAAAATCACTTTTTTTATTTCCGTACTGATAGCCGCCATAGCAATAAACATAGGAGTTTTCATCTATAACGCCTTCTTGTAAACCAATTAAAGCATTGATTAGTTTAAAAGGTGATCCTGGAGCATACGTTGCTAGCAAAGCTCTGTCAAAAGTAGGTTTATCTGGATTTTCAGGGTCCATTAAAATAACTGAATTTTTAGATCTTTTTCTTCCAACCATCATGTTAGGATTGTACGTTGGAGCAGAGACTAAAGCTAAAATCTCTCCAGTTTTTGGTTCAATTGCAACAATTGCTCCACGCTTTCCAGACATTAACAATTCTCCATATTGTTGCAATTCACTATCAATAGTTAAAGTGATATCTTGTCCGTTTACGGCCAATGTATCAAATTCTCCATTTTTATATTTTCCTATAATTTTGTTTAATCTATTTCGGCGGAGAAATTTTTTCCCCTTAATTCCACGTAAAATGGAATCGTACGATTTTTCTACTCCGCTACTTCCAATTAATTCTCCTTGCTGAAAATTTGGATTGTTTTTTGCTTCTAGCTCATTTACCTCACTTATATAACCCAGCACATTTGCCGCTGAGTTAATTGGATAATTTCTAATGCTTCTTTTTTGAATATAAAACCCTTTAAATTTATGAAGTTTTTCTTGTAAAAAAGCAAAATCTTCTTTTGCCAATTGTTTTAAAAATACCGATGGAAGCCAAGGTGAGTAATTTTTAGCAGTCTTGTATTTTCGTTTAAAATAGTCAATATCAATCTTTAAAAGATTACAAAACTCTATGGTGTCTAACGGTTCAACTTCACTAGGAACGACCATTACATCATAAGAAAGTTGATTGGCTACTAAAAGTTTTTCGTTTCTATCAAAAATATAACCGCGTTCAGGATAATCATAAATTACTTTTACAGTAGCATTATGATTTGGATCTAAATCCGCTCCATTGATCACTTGTAATTGAAACAATCTTGCTATTAATATCAATCCTGCTAGAGTAATAAAAAAGTAAAGTAAAAAGCTACGCTTCATTTATTTTTTCTTTCTGATAATATAGGTTCCTAAAAAAAACAACACTGAAGTAAAAATACTTGAATACAATGTGTTGATTAGAACACCTGAAAAGTTTTGTGTGCTAAAGTTAGCTAAAGAAAATAAGATGAAGTGGTGAATTACTATTAAAATAATCACATAATTAAAAACTTTGCCAAAAGGTTCTTGGTATAAGTCAAACAATAAATAATCTTGCTCGGTTTTTTTTAAAATCACCCGAATAAAAAACAATCTTATATAGGCAATAAATAATAGTGAAAAAGCATTGATTCCGCCAGAATCTGAGAAAAAATCAATAGATAGTCCTAATAAAAAAGAAAGAAATAAAAATAAGTAACGCTCTTTTTTTAGCGGATAAAAAATAACAAAAGCAACATATAAATAGGGATTTATATATCCTAAAAATAATATATTATTTAGTAACAACACTTGTAATAACAAGAGCGAAAAAAACAAAAAAGTAATGTATACAACTTTATTCATCTGAAGAGTTGATTAGAGTATTAATTTCTTTTTTATCTAAAGCAGTAACAACATAAACGTATCCAATATTGCTCATGTCGTTAAACAATTTGATGTCTATTGAGTTGTTGTTACTTTGAGCATTTATTTTTTGAACAGTTCCAATTAAAATTCCTTCAGGAAAAATAGTTGATTTTCCGCCAGTAATTATTGTATCTCCAACTTTTACATTTGCTTGCCTTGGCAGATCTTCTAATTGTACAATATTATAATCTTGTCCGTTCCAAACAAGTGTTCCAAAATGAAAACTGTTTTTTAGCTTTGCATTAATTTTACTATTGCTGTTTAAAATGGATTGTACTCTTGCGTAATTTGCACTAACTTTATCTGTAATTCCAATAATTCCTTTACTATTTACAACAGCCATTTCTTTATAAACTCCTTGATCTTTTCCTTTATTAATAAGAAGAATATTATTTGGATTATGATAATTGTTTCTGTAGGTTTTTGCAGCAGTATATGTGTATTTTTGATGATATTTGGTAGAATCAATAACAGAAATAAAAACAGTAGAATCTGCTTTTGAAGTATATTTTTCTACTAAATTTTTTAAGTTGTTGTTTTCTAACATCAATTCATCATTCTGATTTTTTAAATTGAAATAGTTAGAAATCTGTGAAGTTTTTTCGTAAAAACCACCGGTAATTTCATTAGCAGAACTAATAAATTTACTCTTTTGAAAGTCGTTGTTGTTAATTGTAAAAAAAACAGCAATTAACTCTAGCAACAAAAAAAACAGAAAATATTTATACTTTCTAAAAAAATAAAATAATTGTTGCATAGAAAAGAGTCAAAGGTATTTTATTTCATTAATATACTTTTGTATTTTTCAATCTCTTTTAAAGCAATCCCTGTTCCTCTTACAACAGCTCTTAAAGGATCTTCGGCAACATACACTGGCAAATCTGTTTTTCTAGACAAACGCTTATCCAAACCACGTAGCATAGAACCACCACCGGCTAAATAAATTCCTGTATTGTAGATATCTGCAGCTAATTCTGGCGGAGTTTTAGACAAGGTTTCCATTACTGCATCTTCAATTCTTAAAATAGACTTGTCTAATGCTTTGGCAATTTCTCTGTAAGAAACTTGTACTTGCTTCGGTTTTCCGCTTAATAAGTCTCTCCCTTGAACCAACATGTCTTCTGGTGGAGAATCTAAATCTTCAGTTGCAGCTCCAATTGTTATTTTAACTTTTTCGGCAGTAGTTTCTCCAACGTATAAGTTGTGTTGGGTACGCATATAATACATGATATCATTTGTAAATAAATCACCAGCAACTTTTACAGATTGATCGCAAACAATACCAGCTAAAGCAATAACAGCAATTTCTGTTGTTCCGCCTCCTATATCAATAATCATGTTTCCTTTAGGCTCCATAATATCAATTCCAACACCAATTGCGGCTGCCATTGGTTCAAAAATTAAATAAATTTCTTTGGCGTTCATATGTCTTGCAGAATCTTGTACGGCGCGTCTTTCAACTTCTGTAATTCCAGAAGGAATACAAATTACCATACGTAATGCAGGTGGAAATAATCTCTTTTTGATGGATGGAATTTGCTTTACAAACTCTTTAATCATTTCTTCTGATGCTTGGAAATCTGCAATAACTCCGTCTTTTAACGGACGAATGGTTTTAATGTTTTCGTGCGTTTTTCCTTGCATTAAGTTTGCTTCTTTTCCAACAGCAATAATTTTACCGGTAATTCTGTTTCGGGCAACTATTGATGGACTATCTATTACCACTTTACCATTGTGAATGATAAGTGTATTCGCAGTACCTAAATCGATAGCGATATCTTCCGTCATAAAATCGAAAAAGCCCATAAAATTATCTTTTTTTATTTTTTAATGTATTCTTACAAATCTACTAAAATTCTGTGTTCAAATCGCAGAATATTTAATAGTTATTTATTAGTGCTTAAAATGTCTTGTTCCTGTTAAAACCATTGAAATATTATTGTTGTTGCAATAATCAATGCTTAATTGATCTTTTATTGATCCGCCAGGCTGTATGACACTTGTTATTCCTGCATTCCCAGCAATTTCTACACAATCTGGAAACGGAAAAAAAGCATCACTCGCCATTACAGAATCATTTAAATCAAAATTAAAATTCTTTGCTTTTTCAATGGCTTGATTTAATGCATCAACCCTGCTTGTTTGCCCTGTTCCGCCAGCTAATAATTGTTTATTTTTAACTAATATTATGGTGTTCGACTTTGTGTTCTTGCACAATTTTGAAGCAAATAATAAATCTTCTAACTGACTTTCGTTTGGTTTATTGTTGGTCGCATAAGATAAATCTTCTAAACGATCTGTAATAAAATCTTTATCTTGAACTAATGCGCCGTTTAAACAAGTTCTAATCGTTGTTTTTGGCAATTCAACTTCTTTCTGAATTAGAATAATTCTATTTTTCTTTCCTTTTAAGGTTGCTAAAGCGTCATCTGTGAAAGAAGGAGCGATGACAACTTCACAAAATAATTTATGAATTTCTTCAGCTGTATCTTTATCAATTTCTGTATTTGCGATTAAAATTCCGCCAAAAGCAGAAACAGGATCACCAGCCAACGCATCTACATACGCTTGTTTTATTGTTTCTCTTTGTGCAAAACCGCAAGCATTATTGTGTTTTAAAACAGCAAATGTGGGCGCTTCTCCTTTAAATTCTGCCATTAAATTTACAGCAGCATCCACATCTAATAAATTGTTATAGCTTAATTCTTTTCCGTGTAATTTATCAAACATTGCCTCTAAATCTCCAAAGAAAAAACCTTTTTGATGTGGATTTTCTCCATATCGTAAAACTTGACCATTCGTTTCGCTAATTTTTAAAACTGCTTCTTCGTGATTTGAATTGAAGTAATTAAAAATAGCAGTATCGTAATGCGATGAAATATTAAATGCTTTTGCCGCTAATTTTTTTCTGTCTGAAAGTTTTGTTGAACCATTATTCTCAGAAATTAATGATAAAAAACCTGTGTATTGCTCCATTGAAGAAACAATTACAGTGTCTTTAAAGTTTTTTGCAGCTGCTCTAATTAAAGAGATTCCACCGATATCAATTTTCTCAATAATAGCTTCTTCAGGTGCTCCCGAAGCAACAGTTTTTTCAAACGGATATAAATCTACAATTACCAAATCTAATTGTGGAATTTGATATGCTTCCATTTCTGCAACATCACCATCGTGGTTTTGTCTATTTAAAATTCCGCCAAAAACTTTTGGATGTAATGTTTTTACTCTGCCGCCTAAAATAGATGGATACGAAGTTACATCTTCTACAGGTATCACAGGAACCCCTAAGTCTTTAATAAATTTTTCGGTTCCACCAGTTGAGTAAATAGTTACGTTTTGCTCATTCAGTTTTTCAACCAAAGGTTGTAATCCGTCTTTGTGAAAAACAGAAATTAATGCAGATTTAATAGTTTTTTTGCTAGTCATGTTGTGTATTGTTAAGCTCACAAAGCTACTAAAACTCAGAGTTACTTACAATAAAATAAAATAAAATTTAGAGGAGACTAATCACTCGGCATTTTCTAAAAAATCTCGAAACCATGTTCTAAATTTTTCAAAAAATGTTTTGGGCTGTTCCTGAATAGCGCTAGAAGTATTTTCTTTAGAATAATGCGGCGTAAATGCTTGTTTTTTCATTAGTTGAGGGATTTAATGAGTTTACAAATAAAATTAAAATAGATTATCAAACTTACAAAAAATAAGCGATAAAGTCAAAAAAAATCTATTTTTTTAAAGAAATCACCTGTTTTCTAAATTAATTCAGCAACTTTTGTGCAAACAAATTCTAACAGCTCCTCATCTTTTTTTGTAAAAATATTTGCTGTGTGAGAATCAATATCTATTTGGCCAATGTTTTCTTCATTTACGAAAATCGGAATTACAATTTCAGATTTTACTTTCCATCCGCAAGAAATATAGTTGTCTTGTTCAGAAACATCTTGCACCACAAAATTTTCATTGCTAAGAGCAACCTGACCGCAAATACCTTTTCCGAAAGGAATGATAATATGGTCTGTTGGCTCTCCTGTAAATTGCCCTAATTTTAATTCTTCTTTGTCGCCATTTTTAAAATAAAAACCAACCCAATCATAATATGGTATTTCAGATTCTAAATAATCGCAGATTGCTTGTAGTTTATTTTCTTTAGTAGTTGAGCCATCAAGTATCAAAGAAATTTGTTGTTTTAAATGATCTAGTTGCATGTGGTTCTAATTGAAATTACTTAAATTTGTTAAGATTGATTATTAATACTGCAAAATAAATACATTTTAGTTTGAATAAGTATAAAAATAGTGTCCTTTTTTTAGTTAAATTTTTTATAACATACTTTTTACTTTTTACTATTTATGCTATGTATTTAAATTCTAGTCAAGTAAAAGGCAATGGTTTTCAATGTGCATCAATAACCACTAAAGTTGCAGATCAAACAGTTTCGTTTTTAAATTTTTTTGGTTACAACGTTACAAGCGAACAGCATAAAGAAGAAATGTCTGTAAAATTACTGGTAGATAATCGGTATACAGCCAGAGTTATTGAAGGCTGTAATTCTATTAGTATTATCATTTTATTTATTGCTTTTATTGTGGCTTTTTCGGGGCCATTAATTACAACGATACTTTATGCCATTGTTGGTAGTTTCCTTATTTATTTGATAAATATACTACGAATTGTTTTTTTAACAATGATGTTGTACAAGTATCCAAATCAACAAATGGTGTTGCATAATTTAGTTTTTCCAGCAATTATTTATGGAGCAACTTTTTTATTATGGGTAATCTGGGTTCAAAAATTTTCACATCATAAAAAATGAAAAAAGCATTGAAATACATATTGTTAATACTTCTAATCTCGTTGCTTTTTTTAATTAGAGCTTTTGATAGCAATCTGTTTTACGACCCGTTAATAAACTATTTTCAAAATGATTATTTATACTCAAGCATGCCAGAAGTAAATATTTGGATATTGGTTATAAATTTATTGTTTAGATATACTTTAAACTCTTTAATTACTTTAGGGATTATCTATGTAACCTTTCAAAAAAAAAGATATGTGAAGTTTGCAGGATTTTTTTTAATGTTAGCTTTTGTAATATTGTTAGTTACTTTTGTATTTTTATTAAAAGGAGAATTTAAACAGGGTTATTTATTGCCTTTTTACATTAGAAGGTTTTTAATTCATCCGTTATTTTTGCTCATCCTTTTTCCGGCATTTTATTATATGAAAATTAATAAAATAAACAGATTTTAGAAGTGTGAAAGTCAAATTGAGAAATTAATAATACTTGAATAAATATAAAAACCTCGAGAAATTCTCGAGGTTTTTTTAATTTGACTATGGCGTTTCACCATTACATCATTCCTGGCATTCCGCCACCCATTGGAGGCATTCCTCCACCAGGATTGTCTTCTTTAATGTCGATTAAAGCACATTCGGTTGTTAAAATCATTCCAGCTACAGAAGCAGCATTTTCTAAAGCAACACGCGTTACTTTTTTAGGATCGATAATTCCAGCTTTTAGCATATCAACATATGCATCAGATTTAGCATCATACCCAAAATCTTTTTTACCTTCTAATACTTTGTTGATTACTACAGAACCTTCTCCTCCAGCATTTTCTACAATGGTTCTTAAAGGTGCTTCAATAGCACGAGCAACAATTTGAATTCCGGTTACTTCATCTAAATTATCAGCAGTTAATTTTTCTAGTACTTTTTTAGCACGAACTAAAGCAACTCCACCACCAGCAACAATGCCTTCTTCAACCGCAGCTCTTGTTGCGTGTAAAGCATCATCAACTCTGTCTTTCTTTTCTTTCATTTCTACTTCAGAAGCAGCGCCAACATATAAAACTGCAACTCCGCCAGCTAATTTAGCCAAACGTTCTTGTAGTTTTTCTTTGTCGTAATCAGAAGTTGTCGTTTCTATTTGTGCTTTAATTTGATTCACTCTCGCTTTAATATCTAATGCATTTCCAGAGCCATTTACAATCGTTGTATTGTCTTTGTCAATTGTGATACCTTCCGCTGTTCCAAGTAAATCCAACGTTGCGTTTTCTAAAGAAAAACCTCTTTCTTCAGAAATTACTGTTCCGCCAGTTAAAATAGCGATGTCTTCTAACATTGCTTTTCTTCTGTCTCCAAAACCAGGAGCTTTTACAGCAGCAATTTTTAATCCACCTCTTAATTTATTTACTACTAAAGTTGCTAATGCTTGTCCGTCTACATCTTCAGCGATAATTAATAAAGGTCTTCCAGATTGAGAAACGGGTTCTAAAATTGGAAGAATTTCTTGTAAGTTAGAAATCTTTTTATCAAATAATAATACATACGGATTTTCTAAATCTGCAATCATTTTATCTGCATCTGTAACAAAGTATGGAGATAAATATCCACGGTCAAATTGCATTCCTTCAACAACATCCACATAGGTTTCCATTCCTTTTGCTTCTTCAACAGTAATTACACCCTCTTTACCAACTTTACCAAAAGCTGTGGCAATTAAATCCCCAATAACATCGTCGTTATTTGCAGAAATAGAAGCAACTTGCTTTATCTTTTCTGATGAATTTCCAACTTTCTGAGATTGTTTGTCAAGATCTTTAACAATAGCTGTTACCGCTTTGTCAATTCCGCGTTTCAAATCCATTGGATTTGCACCAGCAGCCACATTTTTCAAGCCTTCTTTTACTATTGCTTGTGCTAAAACTGTAGCAGTTGTTGTTCCATCACCAGCAATATCGTTAGTTCTAGAAGCAACTTCTTTTACCATTTGAGCACCCATGTTTTCTAATTCATTCTCAAGCTCAATTTCTTTTGCAACCGTAACTCCGTCTTTTGTAACTGTTGGAGCGCCAAATGCTTTAGAAATAATTACATTTCTTCCTTTTGGACCTAAGGTTACTTTTACTGCGTTTGCTAATGCATCAACTCCACGTTTTAAACCGTCACGTGCTTCAATATCAAATTTTATATCTTTTGCCATTTTTTTAAAATTGTTTATTAGTTTAATTGTTTATTCGTTTAAATGTTGTTACTGAATACTGCAACTGTAAACTGAACACTTATTATATAATTGCTAAAATATCGCTCTCTCTCATCATTAAATAATCAGAACCTTCTAACTTTAATTCGGTTCCTGCGTATTTTCCATATAAAACGGAATCTCCAACTTTTACAGTTAAAGGTTCGTCTTTAGTTCCGTTGCCAATTGCAACAACAGTTCCTTTTTGAGGTTTCTCTTTTGCGTTATCAGGAATAATAATACCTGAAGCTGTAGTTGTTTCTGCAGCAGCTGGTTCTACAAGAACTCTGTCTGCTAAAGGCTTAATGTTTAATCCCATTTTTATAAATTTTTGATTAATTAATAGTTTTTTTTATGTGATATAGAATAGTCAGAAATTATGCCAATCAATAAAAACTGCCAATTTTACTACTTCGTAGTTTTCTTAGTAAAATTGATAGATACAAAAAATGCCAACGTGTCATTTACGTTGGCATTTGTATAGTTTGTTTAAAAACTCTTATTTGTTAAGACTATCATTAGTTTTAACAGGAGTTGTATTTGTTTGTATTGGAGTTGTATTTACATTTTCTAATGTATTCTCTAACTGTGGATTGTTGTTGCTTGCTCTTGGAATTGCAAAATTTGCTAATAAAATTAAAGCAAACATAGAAATTGCCAATGTCCATGTAGATCTATCTAAAAAAGTGTTTGTGTTTTGTACACCACCCATAGATTGCGCTCCACCGCCACCAAATGAAGAAGATAATCCTCCACCTTTTGGGTTTTGTACCATAACGATTAATATTAATGTAATTGCAACAATTAATATCAAAATTAAAATGATTGTATACGTACTCATGATTTATTTTTTTGTAAAATTCTAATTCTTTTAATTTGGTCTGCAAAGAAACCACTTTTTTCTGGATATTTCAAACTTAATATTTCATAAGCTTTGATGGCATTTTCGTGCTTATTTTGCTCTAAATACACTTTTGCTAAGGTTTCAGTCATTAAGTAAGAGTCTTGTTTTTCTTCTAAAACAACTTCTTTTTTTTCTGCATCTTTAGAAACCTTTGAGATTTTTGGATTTTGTTTGATAAAATTATCAATAATCATATTTTTATCTATGGGTTCTTTTTGATCTAAATTTCGTTCAATCTTTTTTTGTGAAGCTAATTGCATCCATTCGTTAAAAGAGTGCGTTTCTGTTTTAGAAAAAGTCAGCGGTTTGCCAATTGATAATTCTTCTTTAGCTGCAATAACAGGTTTTTCTGAAACTATTTTCTCTGTAATTTGTTGATGTACTTCTTTAGATTCTAATTTTGGTGCTTCTGTAAATTTTGATGACGTGATAAAATCAAACAAAACAGCTCTGTCTGTTGTGTAAGCAGCTGTTGTTTTTAACTCAGCATTGTATTTAAAACTATCATTGTTTTTTAATCCTTTTAAATAAATGGCTCTTGCAGCTTGAAAAAATGGATATTCATCAACAATCGTTTTTACTACTTCTGTATTTTTAGTAGTAATTTTTTGTGGATTTTTTAAGATGTCGGTAAAGCTGTTTGTGTTCATAATACGTTTACCATTTTGCTACAGATGCGTTAAAAATATCTTGTGTTATTCTATCTATAATTTCTTTATAAGCCGTTTCTAAAGCGCTGCCAATTAATTGTGTATTTGCAGGATAATCATAATAAAAAGAAAAGGTTTTTTCGAAATTGTCCTTTTCTATAAACTTATTAAAATAACGAACATTTATTGTAATTGTTAGTCTGTTTTGCGCTGCTGTTTGTTGTGCAGTTGCACTCATTGGTGCAATTCTGTAGCCAGTAATTTCTCCTTCAAAACGGATGTCTCCATTTGAACTTACTAAACTTAAATTGGTTTGTCTTAAAAATAAATCCTGAAAATCTTGCGTAAATTTCTGACTTAAAGATGGTTCAACTAAAGGTGCATTATTTCTAAAAAAATCTATTTGCAATGTTTTTGCTTTACCAGTATCTCCTCCAGTAAAAGAATAAGCACCGCAAGCTGTTATTAGCGTTAAACTAACAAAAAAAGTGGCGATGTAAAATAGTTTTTTCATACGGATCTCAAATATAAACAAAAGTAAGTCTTACAAATCGTATTGTTTAATTTTTCTATATAATGTGCGTTCAGAAATGCCTAATTCTTTTGCGGCTAATTTCCGCTTGTTATTGTTTTTTTCTAATGATTTTTTAATCATTTCTACTTCTTTGTCTTGTAATGATAACGATTCGTCTTCTTCGATGGTTTCAATAAAATCGTATCGACCATCATTGTCAGTTGAAGTTGATTTTGAAATTTGAACCACTTCAACATTGCTAGTTCCATGTTGTTCTTTGTAAATTTTTTCTAACAATTTGTGATTTTCTTCTTGCAAATCATCAATGTCATCATTCTTTAAAATATCTAATGTCAATCTTTTTAAATCGTTGATGTCATTACGCATATCAAACAAAATTTTATACATAATATCTCGTTCGTTAGCAAAATCAGAATTTGAGCTACCAGAATTGCCAATCACTGCTGGTAAATTTCCTTGATTGTTTGGTAAATACTGAATCAATTTTTCGGCAGTAATCAATCTAGTTTCTTCAACAACAGAAACTTGTTCGGCAATGTTTCTTAATTGCCTAATATTTCCGGGATATCGATAATTTATGAGTAAATTTATTGCGTTTTCCTCTAGTCTAATTGTTGGCATTCCGTATTTCTGAGCAAAATCTGCAGCAAATTTCCGAAACAATAAATGTATGTCTTCTTTGCGCTCTCTTAAAGGAGGTAAGGAAATTTCTATGGTACTTAATCTGTAAAATAAGTCTTCTCTAAATTTCCCTTTCTGAATGGCATTTGCCATTTTTAAGTTTGTAGCAGCAACAATTCTAACATTTGTTTTTTGTACTTGTGATGAACCCACTTTTATAAACTCACCATTTTCTAAAACACGCAATAATCTAACTTGAGTTGTTAAAGGCAACTCTCCAACTTCATCTAAAAAAATAGTTCCGCCATCGGCAACTTCAAAGTACCCTTTTCTACTTGCGGATGCTCCTGTAAATGCACCTTTCTCATGTCCAAATAATTCACTATCAATGGTTCCTTCCGGAATTGCACCACAGTTTACAGCAATATATTTTGCGTGTTTTCTGTGTGATAATTGATGGATGATTTTTGGAATATTTTCTTTACCAACTCCGCTTTCTCCTGTTACAAGTACAGAAATATCTGTAGGTGCAACTCTAACCGCTTTTTCTAAAGCACGATTTAAATGCAAGTCGTTTCCAATAATTCCGAAACGTTGTTTTATTACTTGTAAGTTTTCCATTTTTTTTATAGTTTTTAAAGTTGTAGGTTTAAAAGTTTATAAAGTCGTTTTCTTTACTTTTAAACTTTTAAACCTTCTAACTTTTTTACTAATAATTTAATTATTATCAGAATAATCAACTGCTGTTCCAATTAAAGTTGCAGAAGTACAATCTTCTACTTTTACATCAACAAAATCGCCTACTTTATAATGTTGTTTCGGAAAAACAATAACCATGTTTTGAGTATTTCTTGCTTTCCAATGTAAATTAGATTTTTTAGATTCTCCTTCAATTAAAAACTCTTCCGTTTTTCCTAAATGCTGTTTGGTTCTGTATAAACTATGTGCTCTTTGTAATTCAATAACTTCGGCTAATCTTCTTTTTTTAATTGCAAACGGAACATCATCTTCCATCTTTTTTGCAGCCAAAGTTCCTGGTCTTTCAGAATACGCAAACATATAACCGTAATCATATTTTACATATTCCATCAAACTCAATGTGTCTTGATGATCTTCTTCTGTTTCTCCACAAAAACCAATAATCATATCTTGAGATAAAGACATTTCTGGAACAATTTTAAGAACATTGTCAACTAATTGCATGTATTCTTCTCTTGTATGTTGTCTGTTCATGGCTTTCAACATTTTTGAGCTTCCACTTTGCACAGGCAAGTGTAAATATTTACACACATTTTTGTGTTTCGCCATCACATGAATTACATCTAAGCTCATATCCTGCGGATTAGAAGTAGAAAAACGAAAACGTGTTTTTGGAAAACGAGTTGCCGCCATATCTAACAGTTGAGCAAAATCAACAGCAGTTGCTTGCGCCATTTCTGATGCTTTCTTAAAATCTTTTTTCAATCCACCGCCATACCATAAATAACTATCTACATTTTGTCCAAGCAAGGTAATTTCTTTGTAATTCTGATCTATCATAGATTGAATTTCTTCTAAAATACTTTGCGGATCACGACTCCTTTCTCTTCCTCTGGTAAACGGAACCACACAAAAAGTACACATATTGTCGCAACCACGAGTTATCGATACAAATGCAGAAACTCCGTTGTTATTTAAACGCACAGGAGACACATCTCCGTAGGTTTCATCTTTCGATAAAATGACGTTTACGGCATCTCTACCAGCGTCTATTTCTTCTAGTAAATTGGGTAAATCTCTGTATGCATCTGGACCAACAACTAAATCAACAATTTTTTCTTCTTCTAAAAATTTTTCTTTTAAGCGTTCTGCCATGCAACCTAAAACACCAACTTTCATCTTAGGATTTATCTTTTTTACAGCATTGTATTTCTCTAAGCGTTTTCTAACAGTCAATTCTGCTTTTTCACGAATTGAGCAAGTGTTTACTAAAACCAAATCTGCTTCTTCAAGATTTTGAGTGGTGTTAAAGCCTTGTTCTGCAAGTATTGAAGCGACAATTTCACTGTCGTTCATATTCATTTGACAACCATAACTTTCTATAAAAAGTTTTTTGGTGTTTTCAGATTTGTGTTCTTTTACAAGTGCTTTTCCTTGTAAATTTTCATCAATTATCTTTTCAACTTGTTCCATATCCATTTTCAAAAATATGAGGCAAATATACAACCAAATTCTAAAAATTGTGACACATTGGCAGAAAATTAACGTTCCTTTTTAGGGTAAAAAGAGTTAAAAAGCAACAGTAAAATTTGAAATAAAAAAAAACTACCTACTTTTGCAAACTGAATTCACCTTTATGTATAAGGTGTAATTATTTTAAGAGAGAAGATTTTATGGCAAAGAATTTAGTAATAGTTGAGTCACCTGCAAAAGCAAAAACAATCGAAAAATTTCTTGGAAAAGATTTTCAAGTAGAATCTAGTTTTGGACACATTGCAGATTTACCATCCAAAGAATTAGGAATTAATGTAGAAGGCGATTTTATGCCAGAATATATTGTTTCGGACGATAAAAAAGCGGTTGTAAAAAAGCTAAAAGCATTGGCTAAAAAAGCAGATACTGTTTGGTTAGCGAGTGATGAAGATAGAGAGGGAGAAGCAATTGCGTGGCATTTAAAAGAGCAATTAAAGTTAAAAGATGAAAACACAAAACGTATTGTTTTTCATGAAATTACAAAAAACGCCATCTTAAAAGCAGTTGAAAACCCGAGAGATATTAACTACGATATGGTAAATGCGCAACAAGCACGTAGAGTTTTAGATAGATTAGTTGGGTATGAATTATCTCCGATTCTGTGGAGAAAAGTAAAAGGCGGATTATCTGCTGGTAGAGTTCAGTCTGTTGCGGTTCGTTTAATTGTAGAAAGAGAACGTAGCATTCAAGAGTTTGAAACTACAGCGCATTATAAAGTTGTTGCACAGTTTTCTAATGAGGAAGGAAAAACTTTTAAAGCATCAATTCCTAAAAACTTTGAAACTAGAGAAAAAGCAGAGGCGTTTTTAAAATCGTCTGCAATGGCAGATTTTACAATTGCAGATTTACAAAAAAAACCAGCAAAAAAATCTCCAGCTGCTCCATTTACAACATCAACATTACAACAAGAAGCATCAAGAAAACTTGGGTATCCTGTTGCAAAAACAATGCAAGTTGCACAACGTTTGTACGAAGCGGGTTTAATTACGTATATGAGAACAGATAGTTTAAACTTATCTGAAGATGCAAGAAAAGCTGCAAAAGAAGAAATTACAAAAAGCTACGGAGTTGAGTATAGCAAACCGAGAGTTTTTAAGACAAAAGCAAAAGGCGCACAAGAAGCGCACGAGGCAATTAGACCGACAGAAATGGATCGAAGTTCTGTAAATGTTGAATATGATCAAGATCGTTTGTATGATTTAATTTGGAAAAGAACCATTGCTTCTCAAATGAGTGATGCTAAATTAGAACGCACAAATGTTAAAATAGAAAACTCTAAAAACAGTAAAATATTTACTGCAAACGGAGAAATGATTCGGTTTGATGGATTCTTAAAAGTGTATTTAGAGGGTAATGACAATGATGATGAAGAACAAGCAGGAATGTTGCCAAATTTAAAAGTTGGCGAAGCATTGTCTTACGAATTTATCACAGCAACACAACGTTTTACAAGTCCGCCATACCGATTTACAGAAGCTTCATTAGTAAAGCAATTAGAAGAATTAGGAATTGGAAGACCATCAACATATGCACCAACAATTTCTACAGTGCAGCGAAGAGGTTATGTAGAAAAAGGAGAAACAGAAGGAGTTGAAAGAGAATACGAACAGTTTGTTTTAAAAACAGGAACAGTTGTAAGCAATTCTTTATCTGAAAAAACAGGTTCTGATAAAGGAAAATTAATTCCGACTGATATTGGAAATATTGTAACGGATTTTTTAGTTGCCAATTTTGCTAATATTTTAGATTTTGGATTTACTGCTAAAGTAGAATCATCTTTTGATGATATTTCTGACGGAGCAGAAGATTGGATCGAAATGATTAAAGGATTTTACAATGAGTTTCATCCAACAGTAACTTTTGTTTCTGAAAATGCTGAAAGAGAAAGCGGAGAACGTATTTTAGGAAAACATCCAGAATCAGGAAAAACAGTTTTGGTTCGTTTAGGGAAATTTGGAGCGATGGCTCAGATTGGGGATAGAGATGATGATGAAAAGTTGTTTGCAAGTTTACAGAAAGATCAAAATTTAGGAACAATCACCTTAAAAGAAGCTTTAGATTTATTTTTATTGCCAAAGAATTTAGGGACGTATGAAGAGGAAGAAGTAATTGTTTCTAACGGTAGATTTGGTCCTTATATTAAATTCGGAGCGATGTATGTTTCGCTTGATAGAGGAGAAAATCCAATGGAAGTTGATTTAGATAGAGCCACTGAGTTAATTGTTGCAAAGCAAAAAGCGGATGCGCCAATTGCAGAATATGAAAATTTACCTGTTCAAAAAGGAGTGGGAAGATTTGGGCCATTTATCAAATGGAATTCAATGTTTATCAACGTAAATAAAAAATACGATTATGATAATTTAACACATGACAATATCGTTGAATTAATTGAAGATAAGAAGCGTAAGGAGATAGAAAAAGTAATTCATAATTGGGAAGAAGCTGGGATTAGAGTTGAGAAAGCACGTTGGGGAAGATTCAATATTATCAAAGGAAAAGTGAAAATTGAATTACCAAAAACCACCAAAGCAGACGAGTTAACTTTAGAAGAAGTAGAAAAGATTATTGAAGCTAAGGCACCAAAGAAAAAAACAACACGTAAAAAAACGACTAAAAAGAAATAGCAATTGGTTATATTGCATTCCCTTAAAGGATAATTAAGTAAATGAACTTCGATTTTTTAATCCCTATAAAAGATACGATCATTGCTCACTTAGTGCTTCAATCTGCACAGAGTTTGGGTAGGAACATGCAAGTGCATTCAATCCAAAATGGCATTCCAGAATTAGAAGGTGTTCAAATTGCAATTTTTGGTGTTCAAGAAGATAGAAATGCAGTTGACAATATAAATTGTGGAGAAAATCTTTATGAAATTCGCAAACATTTGTATCAATTATTTCCAGGGAATTGGCATACTAAGATTGCAGATTTAGGAAATATTATCAAAGGAAATTCTGTAGAAGACACTTATTTTGCTGTCAGTTCATTAACAACATATTTAATTAAAAATAAAATAATTCCGATTATTATTGGAGGAAGTCAAGACATTACATACGCTAATTATAGAGCGTACGATTCTCTTGAACAAACCGTAAATCTAGTTTCTGTAGATAATAAATTTGATATAGAATCTGTAGAAGAAGGGTTAAATTCTCGATCGTACTTGAGTAAAATTATATTAGACAAACCAAATAATTTATTCAATTTTAGTAACATTGGTTATCAAACTTATTACAATTCGCAAGAAGAATTAGATTTGTTAAATAGTTTATTTTTTGACACCTATCGTTTAGGAGAGGTTAAAGATGTAACCGTTGTAGAACCAATAATGAGAGATGCAGATATTGTAAGTATTGATATAGGTTCAGTTCGTCAAAGCGATGCACCAGCAAATAACAACGCTTCTCCAAATGGATTTTACGGAGAAGAAATTTGTGCTATTTCTAGGTATGCAGGAATTAGCGATAAAGTAACATCATTTGGGATTTATGAATACAATTCCAAGTTCGATAACAACAATCAAACAGCACATTTAATTGCGCAAATGATTTGGTATTTTATTGAAGGTGTGAATTTTAGAGCTAAAGATTATCCTTTTTGCACAAAAAAAACGTATCAGAAATTTATTGTTTTAATAGAAAATGACGATCCAATTAATTTTTATAAAAGTGATAAAAGCGGAAGATGGTGGATGGAGATAAATATTAGTACAAATAATAAATACAAAAGACATGCGTTAATACCATGTACATATCAAGATTACCTTGAGGCAATTGAACAAAAAATACCGGAAAGGTGGTACAAAGCTTTAAGAAAATTAATGTAAAAACAAATATCGATTACAATACTACATATAGAAATATAAAGTATTAAAACGATTGGTTTTTATAAAAAAAAATAATAGGTTTACGAACTTTTTGAGGAAAGATTATATACATATGAAGAGAGTAGCATTATTTGCACTGATAGTAACCACAATTTATAGTTGTGGATCTAATGATAGGGGAGAATTAACAGGTGTTAGTTCTAAAAAGAAATGGTTCTCGGAAAAACCTATGGGAATGACATTAATTCCTGGTGGCTCATTTACGATGGGAAAGCAAGATGAAGATGTTATGGGGGCATTAAGTGCTCCAAGTCGTACAGTAACTGTACGTCCATTTTATATGGATGAAACAGAAATAACCAATAATGAATATAAACAGTTTGTATATTGGGTTAGAGATTCTGTTGTAAGAACAAAATTAGCATATAAAGCTGCCGAAGTGACCTTGCTTTCTGACGGAAATGCAGATGGAACACCTTTGAGTGGCGGAATTCATGACTTCGCATTTGTGGCAATTGATACAACAAATGCAACTCCATATTACAAATATATGCTAGAAAATTATTATGATATTGGTGGAGGATTAGATTCGTTAAGACCTTTAAAAAAAGACATTGATATTATTTGGAATAAAAATGAATATCCTGACGTAAATTATGTAGAAGTAATGGACTCATTATATATTAAAAAAGGTGAAGCAATAGATGGTAACAGAAGTTTTAATCCAAAGTTTTTAAATTATAGATATTTTTGGTTTGACAAAGAAGCTGCTTTAAAAAGAGGTGGAAATAGGAAGAATTTTTTACGTACAGAAACGCTAAATATTTATCCAGATACTACTGTTTGGATAAAAGATTTTAATTACTCTTACAATGATCCAATGCATCAAGACTACTTTTATCATCAAGCGTATGGAGACTATCCTGTGGTTGGTGTTAATTGGTATCAAGCAAGTGCTTTTTGTAATTGGAGAACAAAATATAAAAATGATTACCTTAGAACTAGAAAAAATACAATAGCAGTTCCCAATTTTAGACTTCCAACAGAGGCAGAATGGGAGTATGCGGCGCGTGGAGGATTAAATTTCGCAAAATATCCTTGGGGAGGGCCAAGTATCACCAGTGATAGAGGCTGTTTTTTAGCAAATTTTAAACCCGTAAGAGGAGATTATGCTGTTGACGGAGCTCTATACACAATGGAAGGAAAATCGTTCAATGCCAATGATTATGGATTGTATAACATGGCAGGAAATGTGTCAGAATGGACAAATTCATCTTATAATATGTCATCGTATTATCTGGGTTCTACGATGAATCCTAATGTGGAAGATAGAAATAATAATAAAAAAATTATCCGTGGTGGTTCTTGGAAAGACGTAGCTTACTTTTTAGAAGTAAGTTCTAGAGATTACGAATATGCAGATACTGCAAGAAGTTATATCGGATTTAGAACCGTGCAAAACTACTTGGGTAAAATTTATGGAAGAAACAAATAAATTAATTATAACCCCCTGAAAATAAAATTATGGCACAATCAAGAAGAAGTAAGAAAATAATGAATATGGCTTATGGTCTAGGAGCGGCAATTGTTATTCTTGGAGCACTTTTTAAAATTTTACACTGGAAATTTGGAAATGAAATGCTAATGATTGGAATGATAACAGAAGCATTGGTATTTATAATATCTGCATTTGAACCTGTTGACGATGACTTAGATTGGAGTAAGGTGTATCCAGAATTAGGAGAGTTTGATGAAGAAGCTACAGGGGCGCATGGGTTGCTTTCTCAAAAATTAGACACTATATTAAGAGAAGCAGAGTTAGATAGTTCATTAATAAAAGGCTTAACGGATAGCTTTAAAAACTTTAAAGGAGCAACAGAAGGATTATCTGCTCTATCAGAATCTATAACAACAACAAATAGTTATAATGAGCAAATGTCTAAAGCTGCTGTTCAAATGGAATCTTTAACAAGTTTGTATCAAATACAAATGGAAAACACTACGAAGCAAACAGAATTAAACAATTCGTTAGCAGAAAATTCTGAGAAATTAAAAGAACAAATGGAATCGTTAGCCGACAATATGGCTTCTTTAAATGGAGTTTATGGTGGTATGTTATCTGCAATGTCAAGCAAATAATTAGTAATAATTTATAACTAAACTAATTAGATATGGCAGGAGGAAAAATGTCCCCAAGACAAAAAATGATAAACTTAATGTATCTTGTGTTTATTGCAATGATGGCATTAAGCATGGGAAAAGAAGTGCTAACAGCTTTTGGTTCAATCAACGAAAAACTAACCAAAAACAACCATTCTACAACCCAAAAGAATGAAATTGCATATCGTAGGTTAAATACAAAAGCAAAAGATCAACCAGAAAAATATCAGCCACTTAAGCAGAAGGCAGATAAAATTAAAGATGCTTCAAATAAACTTAATGTTTATATTGATAGTTTAAAAGCAAAAATGTTGTTTGATCAAGAAGATAAAAAGAATTATGAAGTTATGGATAGAGGAGATTTCTTAGATGAAAATTTCTTTAAAGGTGATAAATATTCTAAAACAGGAACTGAGTTTGTAAATGAAATAAATGAATATAGAACAAGTGTTGTTTCGGCATTAGGCACTGAGTATAAAAGCTTAGCAAATTCTATATCAAATTTATTTAGCACAGAAGACCAAACGGATAGAGAAGGGGTTACAAAAAAATGGTTGAACTATCATTTTGAAAGTTTTCCTTTAGTAGCTTCGTTAACTAAATTAACTCAAATGCAAGTTGATATTAAAAATAGCGAAAGTAATGTCTTAACCACCATGCTAAGTGGTCAACTTGAAAGCGAAGTTTCTTTAAGTAATTATAAAGGGATTGTTCAACTTGATAAAACAGCATATTATGTTGGAGAAAAAGTGACCGGGAAAGTTGTTTTAGGTCGTTATGATGCAAGTATGATTCCAGATAAAGTAACTTTAAACGGGCGTAATTATACAAATATTAATGCTGGTCAAGTAATTTTAGATTTAAGAGCCAATAAGTTAGGTGACAATGATATCAAAGGTAAAATTACTTTCAAAGAGAATAATAAAGAAGTAGATGTTGAGTTTAATAGTTCATATACTGTAATACCAGAACCTAATGAGGCAGTTATTTCTGCAGATGCAATGAATGTTGTATACAGAGGAGTTGATAACCCTGTTTCTGTTTCATTACCCGGTGTTAGTAATAATAATTTAAAAGTTACGGCAACAGGAGGAAATATTATACCAAATGGCTCAAGTTATATTATAAAAGCAGGGAAAGGAACTGAAATGACTATTAATGTTGGAGCAACACTTTCTAGTGGAAAAAAAATAAACTCATCTAAAAAGTTTAGAGTAAAAGATATTCCAGCTGCTCAAGCTTCGGTTAGAAATGAGTTTGGTTTGGTGAGAATGCCAAAAACTAGTGTAGCAAGAGCAGCAATTGGCGCTGGGTTACCTGATTTTGTTTTTGACTTACAACTAAAAGTAACTAGTTTTAAGGTGAAGGTTCCAGGGCAATTAACAGTATTAGTTAATGGTGCAGCCTTTAACGCAGCAGCAAAGAAAGTCTTAGCAAGAGCAAAAAGAGGAGATCAAATTACAATTTTTGATATAGAAGCTGTAATTAAAAACAACACTTCCTACAAATTAAAGAAAGTATTGCCTGTAATTATTGAAATTTCAAATTAAGATTAAATTAAGTAGTATGAATGGGAAACGTTTTTATATTGTTTTTTTAGCATTAATTACCTCAGGGATAATGAATGCACAAGCTAGTCTATTAAACTCAAAAACTGTTGATCAGATTGGGAGGAAAACAAAGGAACAATTGTTGACGGATAATGATACCCCCCTACCTTATGGCTATATAGATGATAGAGATATTTTATGGTCTAAGGTGGTTTGGGAGATAATTGATTTAAATCAAAAAATAAATCTCCCCTATTATTTTCCGATTGATACTGTTAATATTTCTAATGATCGTAGGTCGTTGTTTGACACCTTATATAAAGGAATTAGAACAGGGAAAATTAAGGAAGCTTATTCTGATTCTTTCTTTGGCTCTAAAATTACCCGACAAGAAATTGCAGGGAAGTTATTTAATGCTAGACAAAACGGAAATAACATAGATACATTTAAAATTAGCACACAAGATATCACTGCCTTTAAAATTAAAGGAATGTGGTATTTTGATAAAAGACAAGGAGAATTAAAATATAGATTATTAGCCATTGCTCCTTTAGGTCCAGATGTACAAACGTTGGGTGTTTCAGAAATTGAAGATGATAATTTATATGAATTGTTTTGGGTTTTTTATCCATCGGCAAGAGATCTTTTACATAAAGCTAAAGTATTTAATCCGAGGAATTCATCGCATCCAATCTCTTTTGATCATTTATTAAACGCTAGGCGTTTTGCATCGTTTATTGTAAGAACAGAAAATATTTATGACAATCGTAAAATATCTGACTACTTGAGAGGAAATTCTTTATTTCAATTATTAGAAGCAGACAAGATTAAAGAGGATATTAGAAATAGAGAAATGGATATGTGGAATTACTAATTCCAATTCACAGAGCCGTCCTAAAATAGGTTTACAGATTATACTAAAATTAAACCAGAACATTGCTTTCTTCTGGTTTTGTTAACCTGCATTGTTTTAACAGATCTGGATGTTTTTGAAGACAATGTTTTAAATATGTTAGTTGGTATAATTATTTTTAAGATTTATAAAAAATGTTCTCTTTTTCTACTTTTGAAACTATAGACAATTTAAAAACAAAGTTGTAATCACCTTGGGCGCACTTCTTTCTTGAGTTTTCTGAATACTTCATAAATAAGTCGTTTTTGTGTCAACTTATTTTAGAACGGGACATATAAAAATAAAAAAAGCGTTCTGAAAATTCAGAACGCTTTTTTACATTTTTTTTAATCTAAAAATTACAATCCAGCTACGTGCTTTGTTAATTTAGATTTTAAGTTACCCGCTTTGTTTTCATGGATAATATTACTCTTTGCTAACTTGTCTAACATCGCAATAACAGAAGGTAATAACGCTTCGGCTTCTTTCTTGTCTTCAACTGCACGCAAGTTTCTTACAGCATTTCTTGTCGTTTTATGCTGATACTTGTTTCTTAACCTCTTTGCTTCGTTACTTCTAATTCTTTTTAAAGCTGACTTATGATTTGCCATAATGTTTAATTTTAGTTTATTTTAAAACTTGTAGTCCGTACGGGAATCGAACCCGTGTTACCAGGATGAAAACCTGGCGTCCTAACCCCTAGACGAACGGACCATTACAATCTTATTGCTGATTGCGGGTGCAAATATACAACGTTTTTAAAACTCTGCAATAAAATTTTAATTTTTTTTATAGAATTTTAATATGCCTTTGCAAACAACACTTTTCTGCTTGATGTTTTCCCGGAAAACACGCAAATTCCTTCTTCAAATTTAGCATCATTTGGGATGCATCTAATTGTTGCTTTTGTAATTTCTTTAATTTTGTCTTCGGTTTCTTCTGTTCCGTCCCAATGCGCTAAAACAAAACCACCTTTTGTATCGATGACTTCTTTAAATTCATCAAAAGTTGTGACCTCTGTAGTATGCTTACTTCTATACTCAATAGCTCTATTAAAAAGGTTTTCTTGAATTTGATTTAGCAAATCTTCAATAAAATCGACAACTACATCTTGCGAAACAGTTTGTTTTTCTAATGTATCTCTACGAGCAACTTCTACGGTATTATTTTCTATATCTCTCGCGCCAAAAGCCATTCTTACAGGAACTCCTTTTAGCTCATATTCAGCAAATTTTGCTCCAGGTCTAAATGTATCTCTATCATCAAACTTAACAGAAATTCCTTTTTCTCTAAATGCTTTTACAAATTCTGATACTTTTTCTGAAATAGCCTCTAATTGTTCATCATTTTTATAAATTGGCACAATTATCACCTGAATTGGCGCTAATTTTGGAGGTAACACTAATCCAAAATCATCAGAATGCGTCATAATTAACCCCCCAATTAAACGGGTAGAAACTCCCCAAGAAGTTGCCCAAACATATTCTTGCTTTCCTTCTTTAGAAGTATATTTTACATCAAAAGCTTTGGCGAAATTTTGTCCTAAAAAATGACTTGTTCCTGCTTGCAATGCTTTTCCGTCTTGCATTAATGCTTCAATTGTAAACGTATCTTCTGCTCCCGCAAATCGTTCACTTTCTGATTTTAAACCCTTTACGACCGGCATCGCCATAAAATTTTCTGCAAATTCCGCATATACTTCTTGCATTTGTTTTGCTTCTGCAACTGCCTCTTTTTTAGTTGCATGAGCTGTATGACCTTCTTGCCACAAAAATTCTGCTGTTCTTAAAAACAAACGTGTTCTCATTTCCCAACGAACTACATTTGCCCATTGATTTATTAATAAAGGTAAATCTCTATAAGATTGAATCCAACCTTTATAGGTATTCCAAATAATTGCTTCAGAAGTTGGTCTTACCACCAATTCTTCTTCTAGTTTTGCTTCTGGATCTACACGAAGTTTACCAGGTCTATCTGGATCATTTTGCAATCGATAATGCGTAACCACAGCACATTCTTTGGCAAATCCTTCTGCATTTTTTTCTTCAGCTTCAAACAAACTTTTTGGCACAAACAAAGGGAAATACGCATTTTCATGTCCAGTTTCCTTAAACATTCTGTCTAACTCTGCTTGCATTTTTTCCCAAATAGCATATCCGTAAGGTTTTATCACCATACATCCTCTAACGGCAGAGTTTTCTGCTAAATCAGCTTTAACAACTAATTCGTTGTACCATTTAGAATAATCTTCTTTTCTTGTTGTTAACTTCTTACCCATATTTTAAAAGTTTGGCATAAAACTTGTTATCTTTAGTGTGGATTAAAATCCTGCACAAAACTAATGCAAAAAGATTAGTGTCCCAATCAAAGTTTAATTTTTTTGCAAAACAATATTAATCTGATAACTCATATTATGAAATCTCAATCATATCCTAAAAAAATAGCTTACTATCTTAGCTTTGCATTTATTGCAAATTTAATTTTAGTATCGTGTGGAACCTACCAAAGTGTTTATACTAATGATGGAATTTATGATGACGATACCGTAAGAGAAAATGTTGTTATTGTAAATCACACAAATAAACAACCAAAAACAGAGGGCAGTTATTTTAAAGAAGAAATTAATGCTTTTAATGACATCACAGAAGATACTGTTTTTACGGATGCAGATGATTATACTTCTTACGATAATTTAAATGATGATTACGACAATGATCCTTGGGGATACTCTACCAGCAATGATGATAATGTTACCATCAATATTAATGTAAGAAATAGGTTTAGAAATTATTGGGATTTTTATGATTATGACCCTTATTGGGGATATCAATGGGGATTTAGACATGGTTTCTATGGCGATTACACCTATTATCCTTTTCAATATGGATACTATAATAATTACAGATTTTATAATTTTTATTATTCTCCTTATTATTATAATCCGTATTACAGAAATACAAGATATGATAACAATAATAGAAATTATACTTACACAAAACGAAATTCTGTAAACACCTCAAGCAGAAGAAATACTTCTTTTTACAATAACACAAATTCAAGCAGAAGAGCTTCGTCAATAAATAAAAGAGTTAAATCTGTTTATAACAATACAAATTATAACACCAGAAGACGAAACAACTCTGTACAGAACAACAATAGTAGCTCAAGAAGAAATTCTACAAATACAACAAGAAGATCAAATACAAAACGAAATTCTTCTGTAAATAATAGATCCAATTCTTCTAATAAAAAAACATACAACTCAACTCGAAGAGGTTCTTCAAGCTCAAATAAATCATACAGATCAAATACCTCTTCTAATAGAGGTTCAACTGTAAGAAGTTCTAGCTCTAAAGGAAACAATACTTCTTCTAGAAGGAGAGGGAATTAACAATCAAGATTTAAATTTAAAAAAATGAAAAAAGTTACATTATTTGTACTCTTTTGTGCAATTTCTTTGCCTAATTTTTCGCAAAGTTTAGGTTACGAAGATTTGGCAATCTTATTTTCAAAAGACAACAATACAGGTTCTGCAAGATACAATGCAATGAGTGGCGCATTTGGTGCTTTAGGTGGAGATGTAAGTGCGGTAAAAATAAATCCTGCCAGTAGTGCTGTCTTTAAAAACAGTGTATTTACAGCATCATTAAATTCTAGATCTGCAGAAATAAACACTAAGTACTACGGAAATTCTACAACCATGCAAAAAGGTTATTTTAAGTTTTCTCAAGCTGGAGCCGTTTTTGTTTACAATAGCTATACAAATAGTGATTGGTCTAAGTTTGCATTTAGTTTTAATTATTCTATCAGAAATAATTACGATACAAATTTTATTGCAAACGGAAATAGCGGTTTTGCTACATTTACAGAATTCCCTTTAGATACTGGAAATCCTAAAAACCAATATGTAAACTCAGAATCCCAACAATTTAACACTGCTTATAAAGGTAAAATTACTGAATATAATTTTGCTCTTTCTGGTGTCTATCAAAACGATTTATATCTTGGAGCCTCTATAAACACCTATGATTTAAAGTTTTCTCAACAATCATTTTTAAAGGAACAAAACAACGATGGTTCGGGAAATGTGTTAAATGCAAAATTTTATCAAGAAAACAACACGGTAGGAACTGGGTTTTCTTTAAGCGCTGGAGCAATTTACAAAGCAACAAAAAGCTTACGTTTAGGGTTCTCTTATCAAACACCTATTTGGTTTACAGAAATAAATGAAGAAACGAATATTTTAAATAATGATGGTTTTTTAGGCGACACAGAGATTATAGCCTCTAATAACAATACTATTTACGATAATACAGCAGGCAACTATTTTCCTACTCAAGCGTTTTCATACAAATTAAAAACTCCGGCAAAAACAACAGCAAGTATTGCGTATATTTTTGGAAAAAACGGATTGATTAGTGCAGATTACACATTAAGTAATTATAAAAATTTGAAACTTTCTAACGCAGATTTCACTGTAGAAAATCAATTTTTTAATAACAATCTAAGAAACACATATACTTTAAATATTGGTACAGAATGGCGTTTTAAATCACTTAGTTTACGCGGCGGATATCATTATTCTCAAAGTCCAGATGCAAATGCAATTAAATCTGACAATATAAAAGGATATTCTTACGGAGCTGGTTATAGTTTTGGAAATGTAAAATTAGATTTCGCTTATCAAAACAAAACAAATACGCAATTGTATAATTTTTATCCTCAATACAATCAAGTAAACGCAGCAGATTTAAAAATTGATAATCGAATTTTAACAGCAACGTTAAGCATCAATTTATAAAATAATTAATACTAAAAACAAGTAAGACCTCATCGGAAATAAACCTTTGAGGTCTTTGCTATTCATTCATATTTTTACCTTAATTTTGTCAAACATTTGTTTGGTAAAACACAACCAAACAACGCAGATATTATTATGAGCAAAACAGCTATTTCTATACAAAATACAAACAACGATTCTATCATTAAATTCACAAGTACTTCTATTTTAATTAATGGCGGAAGTTATGAATTCACCAATATTGACGAAGCAAAAAACGCGCCGTTAGCTCAACAATTATTTTATTTGCCATTTGTTAAAAAGGTTTTTATTACTGCAAATTTTATTGCAATTCAAAAATATGATATTGTTGAATGGAACGATGTTCAAGAAGAAGTTAGAGAGCAAATTGAGGCATACTTAAATGACGGAAATAGCGTTGTAAGCGAACCTGAAACCACAAAAAAGAAAACGATTGAAGTGTATACTGAAGTAACACCTAATCCGTCTGTAATGAAGTTTGCAGCTACAAAATCATTGACAACAACAGATGTTGAATGCAAAAATATTGATGAAGCAAACGAAACATCTCCGTTAGCGCAAGCTTTATTTCGTTTTCCTTTTGTAAAAGAGGTTTTTATATCCGGAAATTATGTGTCTATTACAAAATTTGACATGGTAGAATGGGATGAAATTCATCCAGAATTAAGAGCTTTTATTCTTACTTATTTACAAGAAGATAAAATTATTATCAAGCAAATCCCTAAAGCAAAAAAAGAAAGCACAAAATCAGTAGAGTTAACTCCAGAAAACTTGGACGAAACTTCTGCAAAAATTGTTAGTATTTTAGACGAATATATAAAACCTGCTGTAGCTTCTGATGGAGGAAACATAGCGTTTAGATCTTACGACCAAGAAAGTAAAATTGTAAGTGTTGTTTTACAAGGCGCTTGTAGCGGTTGTCCATCATCAACAATGACGTTAAAAAACGGAATTGAAACGATGCTAAAAGAAATGTTACCCAATCAAATTAACGAAGTTGTTGCAATAAACGGATAATCCTTTTGTCCTTTGGACATTTCCCAAAGGGAAAAGTAAAATTAAAAGTTTAAAAAAAACCTAAAAATGAACTATTTACTGGCTTACAGCATATAGCTTGAAGCCTAAAGCAAATATAAAATGTCAGCAGAAAAAATAAATCCATACAAAGATTCAGAATTAGGAAAAAAAGAGCAAGTTGCTCAAATGTTTGATAATATTTCTGAAAACTACGATGGTTTAAATCGTGTTATTTCTTTCGGAATTGATGTGAAATGGCGCAAAAAAGTGGTTGCAATTGTTGGCGAAAATAATCCGAAGCAAATATTAGATATTGCAACTGGAACTGGAGATTTAGCAATTATGATGGCTTCTTTACATCCTGATAAAATTACAGGTTTAGATATTTCTGCTGGAATGTTAGACGTTGGGAAACAAAAAATTGCCAAAGCAAATTTATCAGACAAAATAGAAATGATTGTTGGCGATTCTGAAAATATGCCTTTTAAAGATGAAACTTTTGATGCAATTACCGTTTCTTTTGGCGTTCGTAATTTCGCAAATTTAGACAAAGGTTTAACAGAGATTAAACGTGTTTTAAAACCCAACGGAAAATTGGTGATTTTAGAAACTTCAAACCCAACAAAATTTCCGTACAAACAAGGATATCGCTTTCACACTTCAGTGATACTTCCAATAATTGGCAAATTGTTTTCTAAAGATAAAGTTGCGTATTCGTATTTATCAGAATCTGCAAATTCTTTTCCTTTTGGAGAAAAATTCAACAATATTTTACTAAAAAATGGGTTTACTACTGCAACAGATACACCCGTAACTTTTGGTGTAGCATCAATTTATACAGCTACAAAGTAACCTATGAAACCAATCCAATTACTTTCTTTAGGGCTCTTTTTTATCTTCTCAAATTCTTTATTTGCACAAAGAGATCGAGTAGATTATTTACCTAGTTTTGATAAAAAAAAATTACACTATGGGTTTTACCTTGGTATAAATCAGAACGATTTTAAGATCGATTACAAAACAAGTAATTACGCAAACGCAAATATAAGCGTAACCGCAACTAGTGGGTTTAATGTTGGTTTAATTGCCGATTTACGTTTGCACAAAAATATTAATTTACGTTTTGAGCCAGGTTTAATTAGCAATTCTAAAACCTTAGCTTTTACGCACATCAACACAGAACGAGATAGCATTCGACAAATTGGCTCTACCTATTTACACATTCCTTTTGTCTTTAAATTTAGTACAGACAGAATGGATAATGTGAGACCTTATTTGTTAGCTGGAATTTCTTATGATTATAATTTTTCTAGCAATCAAAGAAATGCAAATGACAATTCTGGTGGAGAATTTAGAATGAAAAAGCACAATTTTATGTACGAAGTTGGAATTGGAATCGATATTTATTTATATTTTTTTAAATTTTCTCCTTCAATTCGCGGTGTATTTGCTTTGAATAATGAATTGAAATATGATGACAGCGCAAATAGTCAGTGGACTTCTCCAGTCAACTTTTTAGGAACTCGTGGTGTTTTCTTGAATTTTGCTTTTGAGTAGAAATTAGTTGTAAAGGTTCAAAGTGGCAAAGGCTTAATTTTTTATGATTCAAAAACTGTTTACTGAAAACTGTTTATTGGACATTTCTCTTAAACTCACTTAATAAAATTGCAGTTGCGGTTGCAACATTTAAACTTTCTGTTTCTTGAATATTTCCAAATCTTGGAATTGAGATTTTAGCATCAACCAATTTCCTAATTGCATCAGAAATTCCGTTTGCTTCATTTCCCATCACCAAAACTGCTTCTTTTGGCAAATCGCTTTTATAGACATTTTCGCCTTCCATATCAGCAATAAAAATTGGCAGTTTCGTTTCTTTTAAGAAATCAATTAAATCCGTATAAATAATTTCTACACGCGTTAAAGAACCCATAGATGCTTGCACAACTTTTTGATTGTAACAATCTACCGTTGTTGTAGAACAAACGAGTTTTTGTACGCCAAACCAATCGCACAAACGAATTATTGTTCCTAAATTTCCAGGATCGTTTATCGCATCAAGCGCAACAATGATTCCAGTATTTTGAGTTGAAAGCGTTTCAGGAATTTCAAATAACCCTACAACTTTATTGGGTGTTTTAAGTTGACTTATCTTTTTTAGTTCCTTTTCAGAAACGATTATAGTATTTTCTGTTTCAGAAGAAACCTCAAAATCATCAGTTATAAAAAGCTGCGCAACTTTAAAAGTAGAATTGAGCAATTCATTTACAACTTTTACGCCTTCGGCAACAAATAATTTGTGTTTTTGGCGATACTTTTTTTGCTGTAAACTAGTTATAAGTTTAATGTGATTCTTTGATAAATTCATTAATTAATTTTAAATTAGAAAAACCATCTAAAAATAGTACTTTTGAACCAAGTTATAGTCTGTACAAAGCTAATGAAAAAAGTTTCTTATTCTCTTTTTATATTTTTAATACTTGCTTCTTGTAACTCTGTAAAAAGAGTTCCAGAAAAAGAGCACTTATTAAAAGCTACAACAATTTTAGTTGATGGCAAGAAAAACAAAGACAGTGAGTTGTTAGATTATGTACTGCAAAAACCAAATTCTAGAACTTTAGGGATCCCTATTTCTTTATATTTTTACAACCTTGGAAATCCAACTTCGCCTAGAACACCAAAAGCTTGGGCAATATTACATCCAAAAAAATATACTTTTTTTAAAAATTTATTTTCAGAAAAGCAAAGTATAGGTGTAGCAAAATCGTATATTAATTTTAATAATTGGTTTTTAAATAGTGGCGAATCACCTGTAGTTATTAATGATTTAAAAACCAGTAAAACGGTTACAAACTTAAATTCTTATTATATTACTCAAGGGTACTTTAAAAATAAAGTAAGGGCAACAAAAGATACGTTAAAAAAGAAAAAAGCAAAAATCACTTATATCATTAATAGAGGGAAACCTTTTTATTTAGATACAATTACAAGACAAATTCCGTCTTCCGTTTTAAAAGCAATTTATCAAAGAGACACCATTAACACTTTTTTAAAAACCGGAGATCAATACAACGATCAAAACTTTATAAAAGAAGCCGCAAGAATTACAGAACTTTTTAGAAATTCTGGAGTTTATAATTTTATTGATAATGCCATCCGATTTTATCCAGACAGCACAAGAACAGACCACAAAACAAATGTTTTTGTAACAATTGCAGATAAATATCTTACGGATGAAAATGGAAGAAATGCTTACAAACCTTTTCAAGTAAAAAAAATTGGAAAGATAAATGTGTTTACAGACTATTCTTTTAACACAGAAGGCGAACCCTATTTAGACTCTGTTTCTTACAACGGAATTCATTATTTTGCACATCAAAAAATAAAATACAATCCAAAATATTTATCGCAATCTATCTTTATAAAGCCAAATCAAACCTACAGCGATACGTTAAGAAATCTAACACGAAGTCATTTAAAATCACTTAAAAACTTTAAATCAATAAACATTAAATACTCAGAAATTAAAGATTCTAATTTATTAATTGCCGATATTAGATTAACTCCAAATGAAAAATATTCAATTGGTACAGACACCGAACTAACCCATTCTAATATTAGAAAATTAGGCGTTTCAGAAAAATTCTCAATTACCAACAGAAATACTTTTAAAGGCGCAGAAATCTTTAAGTTTTCATTTATTGGTTCTTTCTTTAACACCTCTACACAATTTAGTAATTCAACTGGTTTTTTTAATGCTTGGGAACTAGGTGTTGATGCTTCTTTAGAAATTCCACGGTTTTTTGCTCCTTTCGGATTAAATCGATTTGTACCAAAAGAAATGTCTCCAAGAACAATATTATCTGTCGGAACAGGAATTCAAAAAAATATTGGATTAGACAAACAAACCGTTACCGCCATTATTGATTATAAATGGGATTTTAACAAACGGAAATCTATCAACTTAGAATTATTTAATATTCAATATATCAGAAACTTAAACACAAGTGAATATTTTAATATTTACAGCTCTGAGTTTAAAAAACTAAAACCGGTAGCAACTACTTACGATCCAAATTTTGTATTGTCAAAACAAAACGCAGTTAGTTTTATGAATACAGTAAGTGCAGATTCAAACTTTCAAGCTAGCAATCCAACGGAGTATAATGCTAATGGAAATGTAAATAATCGATACAATATTATTACCTCTAACTTTATTGTACCAACAATTGCATATACATATACTTACAGTAATCAAACAACATACAAAGACAATAACTTCTCTTTTTTTAGAGTACGAGTTGCAAATTCTGGTAATTTTGTTTCATTATTAAGCAATCAAAAAAATAGTACTGGTGTAAAAACAATTTCAAATACACCCATTGCACAATATTTTAAAACAGATATAGAATACAAACAATTTTGGGATGTTTCTAGAAATTCTGTGTTAGGATTTCGCTCTTTTTTAGGAGTTGTTTTAGCTTATGGAAATTCTGACATTCCGTTTACAAAAAGTTATTTTGCTGGTGGATCAAATGACATTAGAGCTTGGAAAACTTATGAACTTGGACCAGGATCTACGGCGCCAGGATTAGAATACAATGTTGGTAATTTTAAATTCTTAACCAGTTTAGAATACAGATTCGATTTAATAAGCAGCTTAAAAGGAGCTTTATTTATTGATGCTGGTAATATTTGGGAGTTAACAGATTCTAAATTTGTAGATGCGAAAGCAAAATTAAATAGCCTCGAAGCTTTAAAACAAATAGCTATTGGTTCTGGTTTTGGAGCTAGATACGATTTTAATTTTCTAGTGTTACGTTTAGATGTTGGATTTAAAACCCACGAACCCTATTTAACTGGAGATAAATGGTTTAAAAACTTTAACTTTAACAATGCAGTATATAATATAGGGATCAACTATCCTTTTTAAGCTCTTTAATTCACTTTTATAAATTCTATACCGAATTGTAATAAATGATAAAAAACAGAATAAAATTCTTTAAAAATTGACTATTTTTGGTCTAACTATTTTTAGATTTTAAACAACACAACATGAGTCATTCAATAAAACCAGGAGTTGCAACAGGCAATGCTGTTCAAGAGATTTTTAAATTAGCAAAAGCTAAAAAATTCGCATTACCAGCGGTAAATGTTGTTGGTTCTAACACTGTAAATGCAGTTTTAGAAACAGCAATGGAATTGAATTCGCCTGTAATTATTCAATTTTCAAATGGTGGTGCTTTGTTTAATGCCGGAAAAGGATTGTCTAACGAAAATGAAAAAGCCGCTATTACTGGAGCTATTGCTGGAGCAAAACACATTCATTTAATGGCAGAATTGTATGGAGTTCCTGTAATTTTACATACAGATCATGCAGCAAAAAAATTATTACCTTGGATTGATGGCTTGCTAGATGCAAGCGAAAAACATTTTGCTGAAACAGGAAAACCTTTATATAGTTCTCATATGATCGATTTATCAGAAGAACCTATTGAAGAAAATATTGAAATCTGTAAAAAATATTTAGCTCGTATGAGCAAAATAGGAATGACTTTAGAAATTGAATTAGGAATTACTGGTGGTGAAGAAGACGGTGTAGATAATTCTGATGTTGATGTTTCTAAGTTGTACACACAACCAGAAGAAGTTGCTTATGCTTACGAAGAGCTGATGAAAGTAAGTCCAAGATTTACAATTGCAGCTGCATTTGGAAATGTTCATGGAGTTTACAAACCAGGGAATGTAAAACTAACACCAAAAATCTTAAGAAATTCTCAAGAATATATTTCAAAAAAATACAATGTAGATCACAATTCAATTGATTTTGTTTTTCATGGTGGATCTGGTTCTACCGTTGAAGAAATTAGAGAAGCAATTGGCTACGGAGTTATCAAAATGAATATTGATACCGATCTACAATTTGCTTTTACAGAAGGAGTTAGAGATTATATTCTTACAAAACAAGATTATTTACAAACACAAATTGGCAATCCAGAAGGAAAAGAATTGCCAAATAAAAAACATTACGATCCTAGAAAATGGCTTCGTGAAGGTGAAATCACTTTTAAAAATCGATTAAAAACAGCTTTTGAAGATTTAAACAATGTAAATACACTTGCATAATCTCAATTAGTTATCTTATTTTAGCCGATTATTATTTACATTTAAAATTTAAAACAACTATACAATGGCTTGGTTTAAAAGAATAGAAAAAGGAATACACACTGCTACAGAAGATAAAAAAGACATTCCAGTTGGATTGTGGTACAAAACTCCGAGTGGTAAAATTATAGATACTGAAGAATTAAAAAGAAACTTATATGTGAGCCCAGAAGATGGTTATCATGTAAGAATTGGAAGTAAAGAATACTTTGAATTATTTTTTGATGACAATAAGTTTAAAGAATTAGATGCAAAACTGACTTCTGTAGATTCTTTAAAATTTGAAGACACTAAAAAGTATCCAGATAGAATAAAAGCCGCACAGGAAAAAACCAAATTAAAAGATGCTGTTAGAACAGCTGTTGGAAAATCTTTAGGAAAAGATATCGTAATTGCAGCAATGGATTTTACTTTTATTGGAGGATCAATGGGTTCTGTAGTTGGAGAAAAAATTGCAAGAGCAATCAATCATTCAATTGAGCATAAAATTCCTTTTTTAATGATTTCAAAATCTGGTGGAGCTCGTATGCAAGAAGCTTCATTGTCTTTAATGCAATTGGTAAAAACATCAGCAAAATTGGCGCAATTGGCAGAAATTAAGGTTCCATATATTTCTTTATGTACAGATCCAACAACTGGTGGTACTACTGCTTCTTATGCAATGTTGGGCGATATAAATATTGCAGAACCAAATGCTTTAATTGGATTTGCTGGACCAAGAGTTGTAAAAGACACTACAGGAAAAGATTTACCAGAAGGATTTCAGCGTTCTGAGTTTTTATTAGAACATGGGTTTTTAGACGGGATTTACGAACGCAAAAACTTAAAAGAGCAAATCAATTTATATATTGATTTAATTCAGAACAACCCTATCAGAAGTTAAAAAAAGAACTAAAAATACTTTTCTGAATAACAATCTTTTAATCAGCAAATTACCATCACTTTAAGATTTTCAAAATCATTTAGTATTTAGCTTAAAAAATAAAAATAGTTGTATATTTGCAGCTTCAATGAAAAAATCATTGATATACATAAAAATCATTTAAAATAATATTGGCATGTATTTAACGAAAGAAGTAAAAGAGGAAATCTTTTCAAAACACGGTAAGTCTGTAACAGACACTGGAACATCAGAAGGACAAATTGCATTGTTCACCTTTAGAATTAACCACTTAACTGAGCACTTAAAAAAGAATCGTAAAGATTACAACACAGAGCGTTCATTAGTTAAATTGGTAGGTAAGCGTAGAAGCTTACTAGATTATCTAAAGAAAACTGAAATCAACAGATATCGTGCGATTATCGTAGAATTAGGAATTAGAAAATAAAACCTAACAAAAAAGAGGCTCTATAAACGTGCCTCTTTTTTATTATGATAAATTTCTTGTAGCTTGCTACAAAACAAAAATTTGTCTTTCCTACGAAAGCAGAAATCTAAGAATATTCAATTCTACTTAACAAATAGAATTTATATATAAAAATTCAAAATTAGTAACAGCAATTTTGATTTTCCATTGGAAGTAAAGCAACAACAAAACAACAACACAACAACAAACAAAGTATCAATTTAGAATTAAAATTTTATGATTCCAAAAGTATTTAACGAGGTAATAGACCTTGGAGATGGAAGAACCATCTCATTAGAAACCGGTAAATTAGCGAAACAAGCACACGGTTCAGTTGTTGTTCAAATGGGTAAAGCAATGTTGTTATGTACAGTTGTATCTAACTACAAACAAAGTCCTGTAGATTTTTTACCGTTAACGGTAGATTACAGAGAAAAATTTGCTGCTGCAGGAAGATATCCTGGAGGATTCTTTAAAAGAGAAGCAAGACCAAGTGATGGAGAAGTATTAACAATGCGTTTAGTAGACCGTGTTTTACGTCCATTATTTCCAAAAGATTACCATTCAGAGGTTCAAGTAATGATTCAGTTAATGTCTCATGACGAAGATGTAATGCCAGATGCATTAGCAGGTTTAGCAGCATCAGCAGCGATACAATTATCTGATTTCCCTTTTGAATGTCCTATTTCTGAAGCACGTGTTGGTAGAGTAAATGGAGAGTTTGTAATCAACCCAACAAGAGCACAATTAGCAGAATCTGACATCGATATGATGATTGGAGCTTCTGCAGATTCTGTAATGATGGTAGAAGGTGAAATGGATGAAATTTCTGAAGAAGAAATGGCAGACGCAATTAAGTTTGCACACGAAGCGATTAAAGTTCAATGTGCTGCTCAAGTTCGTTTAGCGGAAGCTTTCGGAAAAAAAGAAACTAGAGAATACGAAGGAGAAAGAGAAGATGAAGAATTAGCTTCAAAAATACATGCTTTTTGTTACGACAAATGTTATGCAATTGCCAAAAAAGGAACATCTAAAGTAGAGCGTACTGAGGCATTTTCTGAAGTAAAAGAAGAATTAAAAGCATCATTTACAGATGAAGAATTAGCAGAATACGGAGAATTGGTTGGTAAATATTTCAACAAAGCTCAAAAATCTGCAGTTCGTGAATTAACATTAGCAGAAGGTTTACGTTTAGACGGACGTAAAACAGATGAAATTAGACCAATTTGGTGTGAAGTAGATTACTTACCATCAGTTCATGGTTCATCAATCTTTACTCGTGGAGAAACGCAAGCTTTAGCAACCGTTACTTTAGGAACATCAAGAGATGCAAATAAAATAGACATGCCATCTTACGAAGGTGAGGAAAATTTCTATTTACATTATAACTTCCCTCCTTTTTGTACGGGTGAAGCTAGACCATTAAGAGGAACATCTCGTAGAGAAGTTGGTCATGGTAACTTAGCACAACGTGGATTAAAAGGAATGATTCCTGCAGATTGTCCTTACACAGTAAGAGTTGTTTCTGAAGTTTTAGAATCTAACGGCTCTTCTTCTATGGCAACAGTTTGTGCTGGCACAATGGCATTAATGGATGCAGGAGTTCAAATGACAAGACCAGTTTCTGGTATTGCAATGGGATTAATTTCTGACGGAGATCGTTATGCTGTTTTATCTGATATTTTAGGTGATGAAGATCATTTAGGTGATATGGATTTCAAAGTAACTGGAACTTCTGAAGGAATTACCGCTTGTCAAATGGATATTAAAGTAAAAGGATTAGGTTACGAAATTTTAGTGAATGCACTAAAACAAGCTCGTGATGGTCGTTTACATATTTTAGAGAAGTTAACGGATACTATTTCTGCTCCAAATGTAGAAGTAAAAGGGCATGCTCCTAAAATGATTAATAGAAGAATTCCTAATGAATTGATTGGTGCATTTATTGGACCAGGAGGAAAACATATTCAAGAATTGCAAAAAGAAACTGGAACAACAATTGTTATTACAGAAGATGCAGTTACTGAAGAAGGAATTATTGAAATCTTAGGAACAGACCCTGAAGGAATTGAAAAAGTAATTGCTCGTATTGAATCAATGATGTTCAAACCAGAAGTTGGAAGTGCTTACGAAGTGAAAGTAATTAAAATGTTAGATTTTGGTGCTGTTGTAGAATATGTAGAAGCTCCAGGAAACGAAGTTTTATTACACGTTAGCGAATTAGCTTGGGAACGTACAGAAAATGTTTCTGACGTAGTAAAAATGGGAGATGTATTTGATGTAAAATACTTCGGATTAGACCCAAGAACTCGTAAAGAAAAAGTTTCTCGTAAAGCATTGTTAGAAAAACCAGAAGGTTATGTAGCAAGACCACCAAGAGAAAACAATAGAGATAACAGAGGTAGTAGAGACAATCGCAGTAGAGATAATCGTAGAGACGATAGAAAACCAAGAGAAAAAAGAGATTAATCTTTTGTAAATTTCTTAATAAAATTAGAAGCGCATGAATTATTTCATGCGCTTCTTTTATGTATCTATTTCAAAGTGAGATTTGTTCTGAATGTTAATAAATGAATCAAACTTATTCCGTTTATTCTTTTAAGATTTATTTTCTTTGTACTTCACTTATGAAAATTCAACGAATTACATATTTATCATTAGGAAGTAACCAAGGCGATAAGCTAAAAAACCTACAAGAAGCAATTTATTTAATTGCTGAAAAAATTGGCCCTGTTTTAAAAATTTCACCCGTATACAAAACTCCTGCAGTAGGTTTTGATGGAGCAGATTTTTTAAATATTTGTGTAAAAGTATCGACCTATTTACCTCCCGAAAAAATCTTAAGCAATAGTCTTGAAATAGAAAAAAAACTAGGAAGAATTAGAGCTAGTTCTGATGGTTATTCAAATAGAACGATAGATTTAGACATCCTTTTGTTTGATGATGAAATTATTTTCTCTCATGAATTAATTGTTCCGCATCCAAGAATGCTAGACCGTAAATTTGTACTAGTCCCTTTAATAGAAATTGCATCCGAAGTACTTCATCCGGTAACTAAGGTCCATATTGGAAAATGTTTAGATCGTTGTTCAGACATCACCGAAATAAACAAAACACCAGAAACATTAATCCGCCCAATCCCGTTAACTGAAAAATACAATTACATCGCAATAGAAGGAAATATTGGAGCAGGAAAAACAAGCTTAGCTAAAATGATGTCTGATGAGTTTAACGCTAAAATTGTGTTAGAACGTTTTGCCGATAACCCTTTTTTACCAAAATTTTACGAAGATGAAGAACGTTACGCTTTTCCGCTAGAAATGAGTTTTTTAGCAGACCGTTATCAACAGTTAAGTGATGACTTAGCTCAATTTGACTTATTCAAAAGCTTAATTGTATCAGATTACTACATTTTTAAATCCTTAATTTTTGCGCAAGTAACGCTTCATAAAGAAGAATACTTGTTGTATAGAAAAATGTTTGATTTAATGTATAAAGAAATCACAAAACCAGATTTATATGTATATTTATTTCAAAATACTGATAGATTAATTAAAAACATCAAAAAAAGAGGAAGAGAATACGAACAAAATATTTCCTCAAACTACCTTAACAAAATACACGATGGATATAGTAACTTTATTAAGACTCAACAAAACTTAAATACCTTAACTATAGATGTTTCTGAATTAGATTTTGTCAACAATACAGAAGATTATCAATTAATTATTAAAAGAATTAACAATTATTAATTTTTTCGTAATTTTGCACACTAAATTATTTTCCCTATTTTTCAAATAAACGAATTACTTTATATGAGGAAAGTTACTGTATTGCTATTTATTTCACTTAGCTTAACATCTTTAATTGGTCAAAATAAACTTGGTGATAACAAACAAGAAAATAGCATAAAAAACATATTATTGAACAATAGCAATAGTTGGGCAGTTGGTGGTGGAGTTAGTAATTTTATTATGCATGGAGATTTACGATCTCTTGGAACAGGTAATCTTGGGAATTTTTGGAATTTTGGGGCGTATGCATATGTCGATAAAATGTTCAATCCTTTATTAGGTTTGGAATTTAAAGTAAATTACTCTAAAATTTCTGGTGGTGCACAATATTTTTCAAACATATATAATATTCTTTACGTAAATCAAACAAAAATTTCAAACAACCTATTTTTTAAAGGCACAGCTTATGGCTTCGAGTTAAATTTAATTCTAAGTTTTTCAAACTTATATGCAATCAATACCCGAAAATGGAATACTTCAGGTTATTTTGGTGTAGGCTATCATCAATACGATTCTGCTCTCTACGAAAAACTTCCTGATGGCTCAAATAATTTATTAGTTAATTTCGGAAGAAACCCTTCAAGAAATAGTGTTTTTGAAGCTAGTTCTGTTTATATCTCTACACAACTGGGTATAAAGTATAGAATAAACAAAAGGGTAGATCTTGAGTTTAGACCATCTTGGTATTTTAATTATGAAGATCATTTAGATGCTACAATATCTAACAAACAAAATTGGGAAACTTTTTTTGTAACTCATCTTGGAGTAACTATAAAACTTGGAAAGAAAAAAATATTTACTATTTGGGGGGGCGACTCTGAAAAACAAGAACCCTTTAAGGTAGTTGATTCTGATAAGGATGGGGTACTAGACAATTTAGATGTTGAGCCAAATACTCCATTAGGAGCTGCGGTTTATGGTAACGGAAGAGCCATTGACTCAGATCAAGATGGCATTCAAGATTATAAAGATAAATGCCCTTCTAAACCAGGACCAGTAAGTAACAATGGCTGCCCAGTAATACTTAAAAAAAAATCACCCCCTGTTATTAAACAGCAAATTGCCTTATTGGGCACAAGTATCTACTTTAAAACAAATAGCAGTCAGATCAAAGATATTTCACTTACAGTTTTAGACGAGATTATCGGGCTTATGAAAAACATACCTGATTCTAATTTTATTATTGAAGGACATACTGATAATAAAAGTTATCCCACTTACAATTTAAAACTCTCACAAGAGCGGGCTGAGGCTGTTAAAAACTATTGTATTGCTGCGGGTATTGACAGCAGTAGGTTAAAGGCTATTGGTTATGGTGAAACCAGACCTAAATACTCGAATAGCACAGCTGGTAGTCGACAATTAAATAGACGAGTAGATATTAAACCTTTATCAAAAATAGAATTCACCAAGTTTATAGAATCTAAAAACCTCACAAATACCGATACTACTATTGTTGTCAATAAAGTACAGGCTAATAACAGCACGAATAACAAAGTTAACGAAGTACAAGCATCCTATCACGTCGTAAAGAAAGGAGAAACCTTATATAGTATTGCCAAAAAAAATCATACGACAGTAAAACAGCTAATGCATACAAATGCATTGAAAAACACGATTCTTTTTATAGGTCAAAAACTTAGCATTGAAAAAAATAAAAACAACTTCCACATCGTTCAAAAAGACGAAACACTTTATTCTATTGCAGTAAAATATAAGCTAACAATAGACCATTTAAAACAGTTGAATCACTTAAAAGGAAATACAATCTACATCAATCAAGAACTTAAAATAGCAGCGGACAATTAAGCTAAGCGAACAATATTTTATTCCCTTAATATTTCTATGAGTCTGTTTATTTTAGCAGGCTCATTTTTTATATCCAGTATTAATCAACAAAAGTACCATTTAAGGCAACTGTAAATTGCACTGTTACAGAGTTAGTAACTGTAATAAGTTATTCTAAAAACATATATTTTGACACAGATAGCAACTCTATAAAAAGCGGCTTCTATTACACCATGTTAGATGATGTTGCAGAAATTATGTTAGACATAGTTTTTAATGTATTTGGTTATACAGATGATATCGGTACTGAAGAATACAATCTTAAACTTTCTGAAAGAAGAGCCAACAAAACAAGAAACCGCTTAATTGAAAAGAGTGTTGAGCCCAATAGAATTATTGCAAAAGGGTTTGGAAAAACAAATCCTTCATATGGTAATGACACCCCTGAAGGAAAACAATTAAATAGAAGAGTAGAAATAAAATCGGTTGGTTATTATGAAAACTAAACTTAGAAGAGTTTAAAAAGCAGTAAAAAAAGAGCGCTATTAATAATTAATAGCGCTCTTTTTTTAAACAATATATTTAATCTTCTAATCTACAAAAGTACCTTTAGCTGTTAAAGAAAATTCTAAATCAAAATTAAACAACTTATCTGAAATAGCATCACTATAATATGAAATAACAACTTGCTTTCTTTGTAATAGCTTAGAAGATATCGCTGATAAAATTTTCGGATTACTTATTTTAAACTCAAAACTACTTGTAAAAACATCTAAAGCATTAAGGCTTATGTCATTTTCTGAAATTTTAATTTCATCAACAAAAACTTCAATATTAGAAACTTTTGCAAAAGGATTAATTGTGAAGTTTTTTATTTTAAAATTCATTGTTTCAACATTAACATCAACTAAGTAATCAATGTTCTCTTCAAATACTTTAGAAGATTTTAAATTGATTATAGCATTAGAATTTACAGAAATAACATCTCCTTCTGTATTGTTAATTTGAACTGGTAAATCTTTTTTTAATTGATCTTTTGAATAAAAGACAATTTGCTTTGGGGCATCATTACTACAAGATATGAAGAGTAATATTACTAAAGTTAAACTACTGATTGTTTTAATTGCTCTCATTTTCAGGGGGAATTATGAGTTATAATTGATAAAGTTAATTAAAAAAATTAAAAACTAACTTATTTTAAATAATAATTATACAAACATATCTAACAATGCAAAGATATCCAATAGGTAGTTTTCTTAATTTCTCTAAATTAAGCATTAATGAGTTAAGTAATTGAAATTGTATTAATTCTATTTTTTTAACTCTAATTTCTCTGCAAAATAATCACAAAAATCCTTCATTGTTGCTCCCATTTTTTGATCATCAGTTGCACGTTCAAAAGTATTTGCCATAGAAACCAATGTCTGATGAAAGAATTGTTTCATTTCATCAACAGGCATATCTTTTGTCCATAAATCCATTCGAAGTGTATCTTTTTGTAAATGGTCCCAAACAGAAATCATTATAGCTTTCGACTCAGAATCATCTATTCCGCCATCTTCTGCTGTCCAAAAAATAGTTTCAGGCACTTTGTTTTCGTCTAGTCCTACTTTAAAATTTATTTCTGAAGTGTGTTTTATTGCCATTACTTTTTAGGTTTGTATTTAGAATTTTTATATACTTCTTCTGAAGGTGTTTTAAATAATTGCTGCAAAGATACATCATTATGTAGCATGTACGATTTTACAATTTGCCAACCAATCCAAGCTCCGATTCTCCCTGGAGACAGTGCGTCTTCTGATCTATAAAATTTTGAAAATGGTGCCAATTCTAAGAACCGTTTGTTCAATTTTGTATCGGTGCTAAACAGGTATTTATTTTCAATAAAATATTTCCAAACCTGTTCTTCATTTTCAATTGCCCAATTGTATTTTTCTTTTGAATATCCTATTTTCTGATACTCTTTTACATTTGGCAAATAGGTGTCTAGGAGATACAATTTCTTTCCTTCTGTTATCATTTTACTGATAAACGTTCTATCATTTGTATTGTTTTGCTTCGGAATGATTGCTTTAGCGACATCAATTACAATGTTAATTTTCTCAAAATTTTGTTTGATATAACTTGGGTAATCTGAATAGAATTTATGGTTTTTCCCCAAATAAACATCTAAAGAAATCAACAAATAATCTCCTGTATACAATACTTTATTTTGATAATCTATATTACTTAAAAGCGTAATCACTTTTGGTGCGTTAAAATCCGGATTGTAATACTTAATATGTTTAAATAATTGCATTAAATCATTTTTAAGAAAATCAATATCAGCATATATTTTTTGTGTTTCTGCAAACAATTGTTGCTCGTCTGTATTCTTAATTTTCTTTATCCAGATTGAATCTGGTTCATTCTTAGAAAAGAAAAATGGATATTTTGCTTTCGTTTTAAAAAGTGAATCTACTTTTGTGGTGTAAAAATCAATATCAAACCTATTTATTGAGAAATTCACTTCAATAGCACTCACATCAATTTGATTTTCTTGTTTGTTATCACATGAAAATAAGATTGTAAAAAGAGAAAAAATGAAAAAATATTTCCGCATTATATTTGTATATTAGAGTTCTAATTTAAGAACGACAAAAGTACTAAAATAGTTTATAAATGAATGCAGAAAAAGTATCTGAACATATTGTTAATTGGTTAAAAAATTATGCAATTGATGCAAAAGTAAACGGATTTGTTATAGGAATTTCGGGCGGAATAGATTCTGCAGTAACTTCCGTCCTTTGTGCAAAAACTGGCTTCAAAACTGTTTGTGTAGAAATGCCAATTCATCAAGCAGAAAGTCAAGTTAACAGAGCATTAGAGCATATTAATCATTTAAAAGATACTTTTAGCAATGTGTCTTCTGTGAAAATTGATTTAACAAGTACTTTCGAAGATTTTAAAAAGCAAACCCCAAGTATAGAGAATTCATCAACATTAGATTTGGCATTGGCAAATACACGAGCACGATTAAGAATGACCTCTTTGTATTATTTAGCTGGATTAGATGGATTATTAGTAGCAGGAACAGGAAATAAAGTGGAAGATTTTGGCGTTGGTTTCTACACAAAATATGGCGATGGCGGCGTAGATGTAAGTCCGATTGCAGATTTATTAAAATCGGAAGTGTACGAATTGGCTACCTGTTTGCGCATAACAAAATCTATACAAAACGCACAACCAACTGACGGTTTATTTGGCGATAGCAGAACAGATGAAGATCAAATCGGCGCTTCTTATGACGAACTAGAATGGGCAATGCATATGTTAGAAAATGGGAAATTTACTTTAGATTTCACAGGAAGAAAACTAGAAGTATTTAAAATATATACCCGATTAAATACCATTAATCAGCATAAAATGCTTCCAGTACCTATTTGTAAAATTAGTGATGATTTAAAGTAGATTTGCTGCTATCATAGTTCTTTTAATTCTACGATATGCTTTTTTCTTAGAACCATTTACAACAGAAAATGGCAAGAGTATAAAAAGTCTAATAATGTTTAAGATTTGCAGTATTTTTTTCATGTATTTTCTTTTTTTAGCGGATACTAATATACACAAAAAACAAAACAAAAAAACTACGTAGAAATACGTGTTTTAAAAAAAGAGGTTAAATAACTCTATTTAGCTTTTCAAATAACCGTTTTTTGAGCCCTGTATAATTAGAAATTAGCTCTAAATCTACCGTTTTAGAGTTTTCTTTTTGAGCATCTTTCATTATTTCATTAATCTTACGTTCTATCAGAATTCTTCTAAGATTTAAAATTGCATCTGTAACTAATTTTGGAAGGATATTTACCGTTTCTGTAACAAAAATATTTTTACGTTCCCATTCGCTCAACGTGTATTTTTCTTCATCCATCAAAATACTTGTTACTTCATTTGCGATTTCTTTATTTTCGTGATGAATTAAACTACTAATTTCAATTTTTTCGTTCTGACTGATTTGATTTATCAACTCATAATACACCAATTGAAAAACAGTATTGGTAAACTCAATTTCATCATCTTGAAGATTTAAATACAACTCTTTAAAAACCGGAGAAGTATATTTTTCGATCTCTTCAACCAATTTTCCGTGTTCATTTTCAGTTTCAATAATATTTGTAAAACTCACCTCTTCGTTTCCAAATAAAAGTAAAATTCTAATAATTTCTTTTTCGAGCAACTCTAACTGATTTACCTTCTGAGCTAAACCTCCTCCTTTAACTGCTGTCATTGCAGATTCTTGTTCCGCAAAATATTCTGGTGGTGGCTGATTTGGATCTACATTTCTTTGTTTACTTTTAGAATTGGCTTCTTTATTTAAAATTTGTGCCAACTCACTAAACAACACTCGTTCAGAAATGTCCATGATTCTAGAACATTCCTGCACATACACTTCTCGCTGAATTCCGTCTGGAATTTTAGAAATACTTGTTACAATATCTCTAATCAATCCTGCTTTTTTAACAGGATCATTCTTGGCTTCTTTCATCAATAAAGAAACCTTAAAATTGATAAAATCTTGAGCCTTATTTTCTAAATACTCTTTTAATTCAGCATCAGAATGCGATTTTGCAAAACTATCTGGATCTTCTCCTTCAGGAAAAGTCACCACTTTTACATTCATTCCTTGTTCTAAAATCAAATCGATCCCACGAATCGAAGCTCTTAAACCAGCTGCATCTCCATCAAAAAGGACTGTAATATTCTGTGTTAATCTTCTAACCAAACGTATTTGATCTGAAGTTAACGCTGTTCCTGAAGACGCCACAACGTTTTCTATTCCAGATTGATGAAACGAAATAACATCGGTATATCCTTCTACTAAAAAACAATTGTCTTGTTTGGCAATTTCCTTCTTCGCTTGATAAATTCCGTATAAAATTTTACTCTTGTGGTAAATATCACTTTCAGGTGAATTTAAATATTTCGCCGCTTTTTTATCCGCAATTAAAATTCGCCCACCAAAACCAAGAATTCTTCCCGACATGGAATGAATTGGAAATAAAACACGTCCTTTAAATCGATCAAACTGTTTGTTTTCTTTTACAATTGTTAATCCGGTTGATGCTAAATATTTGATGTCGTAGCCTTTTTTTAAAGCTGATTTTGTAAAATTATCCCATTCGTCTTTACAATATCCTAAATCAAATTTCTCAATAATATCATCTCTAAAACCACGCTCTTTAAAATACGAAAGTCCAATTGCTTTTCCTTGCTGCGTATGTAGCATTAAATCATGAAAATATTCTGCAGCGAATTTAGACACCAAAAACATACTTTCACGTTCGTTTAATTGTTGTTTTTGTTCGTCTGATTGCTCAGTTTCTTCAATTTCAATATTGTATTTGTTCGCCAAATATCTGATGGCTTCTGGATACGAATAATGTTCGTGTTCCATTAAAAAAGAAACAGAAGTTCCTCCTTTACCTGTACTAAAATCCTTCCAAATTTGTTTTACAGGAGACACCATAAAAGAAGGCGATTTCTCATCTGTAAACGGACTTAATCCTTTAAAGTTACTTCCTGCTTTTTTTAATTGTACAAACTCACCAATAACTTCTTCTACTCTTGCAGTTTCAAAAACACGATCGATGGTTTGTTTGGATATCATAAAACAAAAATATAAAAAAAGACCTCACAAAGTTATCTTTTATGAGGTCTTAATTAATTTTAACTATTCTTAAGAAGCAACACTCAATTTCTTTAATGCTGTCTTTGTTAATTTATTTTCAGCATATTCTTTCGTTACTTTAAATTCTTTTATATCAGAACTTGGTAACTCGAACATGGCGTCTGTAAAAATTGCTTCACACAACGAACGCAAACCTCTTGCGCCCAATTTGTATTCTACTGCTTTATCTACAATATACATCAATGCTTCTTCGTCTATTTCGAATGTAATATCATCCATAGAAAACAGCTTGGTATATTGCTTGATAATTGAATTTTTAGGTTCTGTTAAAATTGCTCTTAACGTTTTTGCATCTAACGGATTCATATAACTCAACACTGGTAAACGACCAATGATTTCTGGAATTAATCCAAAAGCCTTTAAATCTGAAGGAATGATGTATTGCAATAAATTATCTTCATCAATTTTATTTTCTGCAACAGAAGCAGAATATCCAACAGCTTGCATATTTAAACGTTTGCTAATCATTCTATCGATTCCAGAAAATGCGCCACCAGCAATAAATAAAATATCTTTGGTATTTACTTCAATAAATTTTTGATCTGGATGTTTTCTTCCTCCTTTTGGAGCAACATTCACAACCGAACCTTCTAATAATTTTAACAACGCTTGCTGAACGCCTTCACCAGAAACATCTCTAGTAATTGACGGATTGTCTCCTTTACGAGCAATTTTATCAATTTCATCAATAAAAACAATTCCTCTTTCTGCTTTTGTTACGTCGTAATCGGCAACTTGTAATAAGCGGCTTAAAATACTTTCTACATCTTCTCCAACATAACCAGCTTGTGTTAAAACAGTGGCATCTACAATTGAAAAAGGTACGTTTAGCATTTTGGCAATCGTTTTTGCAACCAATGTTTTTCCTGTTCCAGTTTCTCCAACTAAAATGATATTACTCTTTTCTATTTCTACATCGTCCTCTTCATTAGATTTTGATTGTAATAATCTTTTATAATGATTGTAAACGGCAACGGACATCGATTTTTTAGTTTCTGTTTGTCCAATTATATATTGATCTAAAAACTCTTTGATTTCTTTTGGCTTTTTCAGCATTAAATCTTTAGACAATCCGCTTGTTTGCTTTTCTGTAACTTCTTCTTCTAAAATACCCGTTGCTTGCTCAATACATTTATCACAAATGTGCGCATCAATCCCAGCAATTAACAAATTAGTTTCTGCTTTTTTACGTCCACAAAACGAACATTCTAAATTTTCTTCTTTCGACATTTTGTTAGCTTTTGGCTGTTAGCAATTAGCAAAAGGCTAAGGGCTATTGGCTTTTTCTTTATTTTTTTCTTGTTAAAATTTCATCAATCATACCATATTCTTTAGCTTCTGAAGCAATCATCCAATAATCTCTATCAGAATCTGCGTTTACTTTTTCTATGGTTTGTCCAGAATGATTTGCAATAATTTCATACAATTCATCTTTTAATTTCAAGATTTCTCTTGTTGTAATTTCAATATCTGATGCTTGTCCTTGTGCGCCACCTAAAGGTTGGTGAATCATAATTCTAGAGTGTGGTAATGCAGAACGTTTTCCTTTTTCTCCTGCACACATTAAAACTGCTCCCATAGAAGCTGCCATTCCTGTACAAATTGTTGCAACATCTGGTTTTATAAATTGCATGGTATCGTAAATCCCCAATCCAGCATACACTCCACCTCCAGGAGAATTGATGTAAATAGAAATATCTTTTGATGCATCTACACTTTCTAAGAATAATAATTGCGCTTGAATTACATTCGCAACCTGATCGTTAATTCCAGTTCCTAAAAAGATAATTCTATCCATCATTAAACGAGAAAAAACATCCATTTGAGTAATGTTCATTTGACGTTCTTCCATAATATATGGCGTTAAACTACTTGTTATTTTACCTAGATGTGTGCTACTTATTCCGTGGTGTTTTGTTGCGTATTTTTCGAACTCTTTTCCGTAATCCATTTCCTGATTATTTTTTAAATGTTTTGAACTGCAAAGATAAGAACTATAAAGTTAATATTTTGTTACAGTTGATGGCTAAAAAAACCTGAACTTTTGAATTCAGGTTTTTAGTTATTAATGTTTCTTTACTTTACAAAAACAGCAGAGTGAGATACAAAAACAGTTGAAAACTGTTACTTATAAACTTCTTTGATAAAGTCTTCGTAGGTAACTTCTTTTGTTTTAAATGTGATGTTTTCTTTATAGAAAGTCAACAATTTATGAGAAATTAATTGCTCTTGTAAACGCTTCGCTTCGTCTTGGTTTCCTAAGATTCTTGCTGCAATATCGTCCAATTCTTTTTCTTCTGGATTCATATTACCAAATTGTGCCATTTGCGTTCTGATAAATCCTTTTGCATAGTCAACCAATTCTGCATAATCTAATTTGATGTCATTATCTTTCATCACCTTTCCTTCGATCAATTGATAACGCAATCCTTTTTCTGATTTCGCAAATTCTTCAGCAGCTTCTTCAGCAGTCATTTCTTTTTCTCCTGCTGTAGCCAACCATTTTTGCAAAAATTCTTTAGGTAAGTCAAACTTTGTGTTTTCTACTAAATATTCAGTTACTGCATTTAATAATTGTTGATCTCCTTGTGCTAAGAACTGCTTTTCTGCATCTTCTTTAATTCTGTTTCTTACTTCTGTAACAGATTTTACATCACCATTTGGAAATAATTTATCAAACAATTCTTGATCTAATTCTGCTAATTCTGTAACTGTAATTTCTTCAATAGTAAAAGAAATTGCAATGTCTAAACCATGAATTTCATCGTGAGACAAACCTAAAGTTCCTTCTAATTTATGATCATCAGAAAACAAACCTTTTGTTTTTAATTCTAAAACATCTCCAACTTTAGCGCCCACAAACTTTTTTAAGCTTGATTTTCCTTTAAGGTCAGCTAAAGCGATGGTAGATTTTTTATTGATTTCTTTTTCTTCGTTTACAAAAGTTCCGGTTACGTTTGCATTTTCTGTCACTGCATCTACAGTATTCATTTTTCCGTAACGAGATTGTAAATTTTCTACTTCTTTATCAATTAAAGCATCATCTGCAACAATATTGTATTGAGTGATTTTCTTTTTTGCTGATAAATCTACTGTAAATTCTGGAGCTAATCCTAGCTCGAACTCAAAAGAAAAAGTTTCTGTATCCCAAGAAAAATTATCTTGAACTCTAGGCAATGGATTTCCTAAAATATCTAATTTTTCTTCGGTTAAAAATTTATTTAAAGATTCTTGTAGTAATTTGTTAACCTCATCTATCATGATAGATTTTCCGTATTGTTTTTTTACCATTCCCATTGGCACATGCCCTTTTCTAAATCCTGGAATGTCTGCTTTTTTACGGTAATCTTGTAATACTTCTGCTACTTTAGTTTGATAGTCTTCTGCAACAATATCAACTTTAACAACTGCATTTAATGCATCTACGTTTTCTTTGGTAATATTCATAATATAAAATTATAATCTTAAAAAATTGGCTGCAAAATTAGTGATTTTTACCAACTCTGCAAAGGTTTAAATACTTCTATTTCAGTTAAATTGATTATTCTTCTTTTTTGTCTTTGATCAATTTAAATAAAGCTGATCTAAACACAGAAAGTAAAATACTAAACAATAATGCAGAGAAAAAACTCGACACTAAAAATCCGCCAACCAAATGAGCTGCTAGTAAAATGATGATTGCATTTATCACAAACAAAAACAAGCCAAGCGTTACTATTGTTGCTGGCAATGTAAAAAAGATTAAAAGCGGACGAACAAACATATTTAATATGGCAATTGCAAACGCAACCCAAATTGCAGTTACATAATTTGCAACTTCTACTCCGGGTAAAATTGCAGCTAATACAAAAACAGCAATCGCTGTAAGTAATACTTTTAGAAGAAAATTCATTTTTAACTGTTTTAATTTAAATGAGTTGTACGAAAAGTACGCCAAAGTTATTTTACTGATAAAACGGCAGCTAATCTTAGTTTAAGTTGTAAAAAATGAAACATTCTGTCAGTTCTTTAACGATAAGGTTGTACTTTGCACAAAACAAATATCATGAAAAAAATAGTTAAGATTACACTTATTTGCTTTTTAGCTTTATCTATGACAGGTTGCGCAACTCTTCTTGGCGGCCCAGTTACTCAACATCAAAAAACAAAACCTTTACCAGGGCAACCACAAAGAGAAGTTCGAGTTTTGGCTTTAATTGCAGATATTGTGTTGTTTTTACCGGGAACAATTGTTGATTTTGCAACTGGAGCAATTTACAGACCAAGGCAATAATATTTTTGCTATTAAAGTTTCAAAAAACTTCCAACAGCATTTAAAAAATCTGTAGGATTTTCGGCATGCAACCAATGTCCTGCATTTTTTATGGTAACAATTTTATGATTCGGAAAATGCGCCTTAATTATAGGTTCCTCATCGGAAGTAATATACTCAGAATTTTCGCCTTTTAAGAATAAGGTTTCTCCTTCAAAAATAGTAAAAGAAGGCAAAGCTACTCCAACTTCATCATTATTTTCTGTTAAAGAAGGCAAGTTAAAACGGAAATCTAATTTTCCTTTTTCTTTCCAATAGATGTTTTGTGCTAAAAATTGACGAACTCCAACTTCTGGAATTTTCTCTGTAAGCTTTTCATCTACCAAAGCTCTAGAAGTTTGCTTTGTAAAATCAATAGAATTTAACGCGTCTAAAATCTCTTGATGATGTGGTTTGTACCCTCTTGGAGAGATATCTGCAACCATTAATTTATCAACCAATCCTGGATATTCTACTGCAAATAACATGACTGTTTTTCCGCCCATAGAATGCCCTAAAAGATGTACTTTTTCTAATTGATAATGCTGCATATAATTGTGCAAATCTTCCACCATTAATTCGTAATCAAATGCATCTGCATGAAAACTACGTCCATGATTTCTTTGATCTATTAAATGAACTTGAAACGAATCTGACAATTTGTTTCCAATTGTTTTCCAATTATCACCATTGCCAAAATAACCGTGTAAAATCAACAGCGGTTTTCCTTCTCCAAGAATTCTGGAATGTAAGATTAGATTGTTAGACATTTCTATTAGACTGTTAGATTGTTAGAGTTTTTAATTGTTAAAGAGGTCTCGACTCCGCTCGACCTGACATTATTCTTTCTACTTTAGCCCTTAACCTTTAGACTTTAATCTGTCCAAATACATATTTACCACATTTTCTAATCCTAAATACAATGATTTAGAAATTAGCGCGTGTCCAATAGAAACTTCTGCTAAATTTGGGATGTTTTCTTTAAAAAACTTTATGTTCTCTAAACTTAAATCATGTCCTGCATTGATTCCCATTCCTAGATTGTGCGCTAAAACTGCAGCATCAGTATATGGTTTTATGGCATTTTTATTTCCTAAATCAAACTGAGTAGCAAATTCTTCTGTATACAGTTCTATTCGGTCTGCTCCTGTTTTTGCCGCTGCTTCAATCAACTTTAAATCTGTATCAATAAAAATTGAAGTTCTAATTCCTGCCTTTTTAAATTCAGAAATCACTTCTTGTAAAAAAGATTGATTTTTAATGGTATCCCAACCAGCATTAGAGGTCAACGTATCAACACTATCTGGAACCAACGTTACTTGTGTTGGTTTAATTTTTAACACCATTTCCATAAATTTCGGAATCGGATTTCCTTCAATATTGAATTCTGTTTTTACAATTTCTTTTAAATCATACGCATCTTGATACCGAATATGACGTTCATCTGGTCGTGGATGAATGGTAATTCCTTCTGCACCATAAGATTCTATATCGCCAGTAACTTTTACAAGATTTGGAACATCTCCACCACGAGAATTACGCAACGTGGCAATTTTATTTACATTTACACTTAACTTTGTCATAATCTAAAACTAAACAACAAAAGTACAGATTTCATCAAAAAATATTAGCCTTTTTATCTTATATTCGTAACGTATGAATATTATAGAATACATATTAAATAATTTTAAGCCGCTAACAACACAAAGTACTGTTAGAGAAGCACTAAAGCTTTGCAAAACGTATCCAATTACGCACATTCCGGTTGTAGAAAATGCACGTTATGTTGGCTGCATTTCTCAAACTGATGTTTTAACGATAGATAATAAGGAAGAATTGCTAATTGAATCAATAGATATATTCGATCATTTTCAAACAGACAACAATGAATCTTTACTTGAACTATTAAAGATTTTTGCGGATAACGAAACCAATATTCTTCCTGCAGTTGCAAATCAAAAATACTTAGGCTATATTGATCTTAATGATGTTTTAGATACATTTTCTCAAACACCTTTTTTAAATACTGAAGGAGTTGTTTTGGTGATAGAAAAAAACTCTAAAGACTACTCAATGAGTGAAGTTTCTCAAATAATTGAGTCAAACAATGGAGTTGTTTTAGGATGTTACGAATCAAAAAGAACTAGTGATCAAGTGGAGGTTACACTTAAGGTCTCATCACAAGAAATCAATGAAATTATTCAAACTTTTAGACGTTATAATTACACCATTATAAGCGAACATAAAGACGATATTTATTTGGAAGAATTAAAAAACAGATCGGATTATCTACAAAAATTCTTAAATACCTAAGCAATGAAAAAAGTAGCAATTTACGGTCAATCTTACAACACAGCTTCAATTAAAGAAGTCTTGTTGTTGATTGCTATTTTACAAGAAAAAAACATTGTTCTCTTTTTTGAAAAAGAATTTTATGATCTTTTTCAGAAAGAGAATTTATTACCAAAAAAATATCCAACATTTTCTCATTTTAACGACTTAAACAACTCGTTTGATTTGTTTTTCACCATAGGTGGAGACGGAACTATTTTAAGATCTATAACGTATATCAGAAATTTAAATATCCCTGTTTTAGGAATTAACACAGGCAGGCTTGGGTTTTTAGCAACCATCCAAAAAGACGAAATAAAACAGGTAATAGAACAATTATTACTAAAAGAATATAAAATTCAAGAAAGAACACTTTTAAGTGTAAAAACAACTCCAAAAACTGATGCTCTTTCTGAAATTAATTTTGCTTTAAATGAAGTTACTGTCGCTAGAAAAAACACAACTTCTATGATTGGAGTTCAAACTTTTTTAGACGACGAGTATTTAACAAATTATTGGGCAGACGGATTGATTGTTTCTACTCCAACAGGTTCTACTGGATATTCTTTAAGCTGTAATGGCCCTGTCGTTTTACCAGATTCTAAAAGCTTAGTAATTACTCCAATTGCACCACACAACTTAAATGCGAGACCTCTAGTTATTTCAGAAAAAACAAAAATTAAACTGGAAGTTAGCGGAAGAGAAAATGAATTTTTAATGTCTTTAGATTCTCGTATCGCAACAATAAATGAGAATACTCAAATTTTTATCGAAAAGGCTCCATTTACAATCAAAACACTTGCACTCACCAATCAATCATTCTTAAAAACTTTAAGAAGTAAATTATTGTGGGGAGAAGACACAAGAAATGACTTTAAACATCCATAAAACACTACAATATTTATCTAAAATAATAGTTATTCAAAAAAGACAAGTTATTAACTTTATAAAGCAAATTGAATTAACTATATTTGCACGCTATTTTTTAAGATGAAGAAACAACTTTTAGCAATAGTATTTATTTGTGTTACAAGTATTTCATGGAGCCAAATAAATGAAATTGGAGTGTTTATCGGGGGAAGCAATTATATTGGAGATGTAGGAAGAACAACTTATATGTATCCGAACAACATTGCTGCTAGCCTTATTTATAAACACAATTTAAATCCAAGAATTGCTTTAAGAGGTACTTTAAGTTATTTACCAATTAGTGGTGATGATTCAAAATCGTCGAATGCAGTTAGGGTAAATAGGAATTTTAATTTTAAAAATTCAATTAAAGAAGTAGCAGTTGGGATTGAATATAATTTTTTTGAATATGATATGACTTCTGAAGACAAAATATACACACCGTATATTTTACTAGAAGTTGCTGCATTTGCTTATGATAGTGTTGAGTCTGAGATTACACCAGGACAATATAATTTAAAAACAAAAATTTCATATGCAATTCCATTTGGATTAGGATTTAAAGGGAAATTAGGAGACAATATTGGGTTTTCGTTAGAAACAAGAGTAAGATATACGTTTACAGATGATTTAGATTATACAACAAGTAACATACCATCATTAAATTTCGGAGGAAATTCTAACGACTGGTATATGTTTACTGGAATTTCTTTAGTGTATGCTTTTGGAAGACCCGCTTGTTATGCAGAGTTAAAATAATATATGGATAAAAAATTACACATTAATTTACAAAAAGTACCACAACATGTTGCTGTTATTATGGACGGCAATGGTCGCTGGGCTAAAAGTAAAGGAATGGAACGAATTTTTGGACATAGAAACGCCTTAACGTCGGTAAGAGAATCTATAGAAGCTGCTGCAGAAATTGGCGTAAAAGCTATTACATTGTACGCTTTCTCTACCGAAAATTGGAATCGCCCAAAAATGGAAGTAAATGCTTTAATGAAACTCTTAATTACATCATTAAAAAAAGAATTACCATCTTTTCAAGAAAACGGCGTTAAAGTAAATGCAATTGGAGATATTACTAGTTTGCCAAAAAAAGCGCAAAAAGTATTATCTGAAGTAATAAATGACACTAAAAACAATTCTAAAATAACATTAACTATGGCATTAAGTTATGGTTCTAGAGAGGAAATTGTTAATACTATCAAAAACATATCTAAAAAAGTTGTTAATAACGAACTTCAAATAGAAGAAATTGACGAAAAAGTTATTAATAATCATTTATATACATTTAATTTGCCCGATGTTGATTTAATGATTCGCACAAGTGGAGAACAACGCATCAGTAATTTTTTGCTTTGGCAAATGGCATATGCCGAATTATACTTTACAAGTATACTTTGGCCAGATTTTAGAAAAAGCGATTTTTTTGACGCAATAATTGAATATCAAAATAGAGAACGACGCTTTGGTAAAACAAGCGAACAAATTGAAACACCAAATGAGTAAATATACTATTGTAGTACTATTTTTATTAAGTTTTTTAACTGTAAATGTTAACGGACAAACCAATAATTCAACGGTTAAAGATACAATTCCCACAAAAGTACCTTATGTAAAAGGGCAAGAATATGTCTTAGGTGGAATTACAGTTACTGGTTTAAAAAAGTTTAGCGAAGAAACAGTAAAAATATTTACTGGTTTAAGAAATGGGCAACTTATTAAACTTCCTGGAGACAAACTTACCAGTGCTATTAAAAAATTATACGACAGTAAACAGTTTAGTGATGTTGATGTGTATTTAGCAAAGCTTGATGGAAATGTTGCTTACTTACAATTTAACGTAAAAGAATTACCACAGCTAAACTTAGTTACTTTTTCTGGAATTAAAAAAGCAAAAAGAAAAGAATTAAAAAAAGACACCGACCTTAAAAAAGGCGCAATGGTTACAGATAACCTAATTGTTACTTCTACCAATTATTTTAAAAAGAAATTTACAGACAAAGGGTTTTTAAAAACCAAAGTTTCTATAAATACTTCAAAAGATACTTCAGATATTAATGTTGTAAATATAGATGTTCATATAGACCGAGGAACTCGTATCAAAATTAAAGACATTTCTTTTAAAGGCAACAAAGAGTTTTCTGACAGTAAACTTAGAAAAGCAATGAGCAATACCAAAGAAAAAATGTTTGGTAGATTTTGGAAAACTTCTAAATATATAGAAGATAAATACAGAGAAGATTTAGAGAGTATTTTAGAGAAATATAGCAGACAGGGATTTAGAGACGCTCGAATTATAAGTGATAAATTAATCTGGAACGATGACAACACTATTAGTATAGAAATTGAAGTTGAAGAGGGTAAACAATACTATTTTAGTAACATTAATTATGTAGGAAATAAAAACTTTACAGTTGATCAATTATCAAGAATTCTTGGCATTGACAAAGGAGATGTTTATAATGGAACCGTTTTAAAAGAACGAATTAAAGGAGATAACACACCTAGTTCTCAAGATTTACAAACGTTGTATCATAACAATGGATATCTTTTTGCTTCTGTAGATGCAGTTGAAACAAAAGTTGTAAACGATTCTATTACTGTAGAAATTAGAATTCGAGAAGACGAACAAGCGACAATAAAAAGAGTTACCGTTATTGGAAACGAAAAAACAAACGACCACGTTATTTACAGAGAACTAAGAGTAAAACCAGGAGATTTATTTAGTCGTGCAGCTATTATCAGATCTATTAGAGAAATTGGTCAATTAGGGTTTTTTGATACTAATGTTACTCCTGATGTAAAACCAGATTGGCAAAATAAAACTGCAGATATTGATTTTACCGTTACAGAAAAAGGGGGAAGCCAAATAGAACTACAAGGTGGTTATGGTGGTGGAGCATTTATTGGAACACTTGGATTATCTTTTAATAATTTTGCTATCAGAAATTTATTTAAAAAAGAAGCATACAGACCTTTACCAACCGGAGATGGTCAAAAATTATCGCTCCGATTACAAGCAAGTAGAACCTATAGCACCTATAGCTTTTCATTTACAGAGCCTTGGTTAGGAGGTAAAAAACCACAATCGTTTTCGTTTTCAATTTACAACTCAAATCAATATCAATATGATTATACAACTGGAATTGTAGATAAGAATAAAAATTTAAGTATTGTAGGAGTTACTTTAGGCTTAGGAAAAAGATTACAATGGCCTGATGATTATTTTCAACTTTCACAATCTATAAGCTACCAGAATTTTAGTTTAAATAATTACGGATTTAGAGTTGGTACAAATTTTTTAAACAATGGTAATTTAAATAATTTATCCTACGAAATTAAATTAATTAGAAATTCAGCTGGGCCATCATTAATATTTCCTACTTATGGATCTGAATTTAGTATTGGTGCTAAATTAACCTTTCCATACTCTTTAGTAAATGGAAAAGATTATTCTAATATAAGTTTGGCTGAAAAGTACAAATGGATGGAATATTATAAATTAAGTTTTAAAGGAAAATGGTACACTGCTTTTACTGACAAACTTGTTTTAATGATGAACGCTGAAGGTGGATTTCTAGGGAATTACAGTAATAAAGTTGGTGCAACACCTTTTGAAAGATTTTTTGTTGGTGGAGATGGATTAGCAGCATATCAATTAGATGGTAGAGAAACTGTTGGATTAAGAGGATATCAAAACAGTCAATTATCTTCTATTGAGGGAGGAACCATATATAATAAATTCCAATTAGAGTTACGATATTCTATTACAGATAAACCCTCTGCTTCTATTTACACTTTAGGGTTTTTAGAAGCTGGAAATTCTTATGACAATTTTAGCAGTTATAATCCGTTTCAATTAAAAAGATCTGCCGGTATTGGAGTTCGTGTTTTTATGCCTGCATTTGGTTTGTTAGGAATTGATTTTGCTCATGGATATGATTCATTACCAATTTATAACAACAAACCAAATGCACCGATATCTGGTTGGCAAACACATTTTATTATTGGAAGACAATTCTAAAAATTAAGTACTCAAATAAAAACGTATTCAATTTTTTGTGTGGTTTTTCAAAACAAAAACTATTAAAGATGAAAAAAATATTCGTATTAATCGTTCTTTTGTTTACAATACAAAATAGCAGTGCACAAAAAGGTCAAAACCTTGCATATATAGATATGGAATACATTTTAGAAAATGTTCCTGAATATGTAACTGCACAAAACAATTTAAATGCTAAAATTGAGAAATGGAAAAGTAATTTATCTAAATTAGAAAGACACATAGAAGTACTAAAAACAGATTTAGCAAACGAAAAAGCAATCTTAACAAAAGATTTAATTGAAGAAAGAGAAGAAGACATCACCATTAAAAAAGAAGAATTTGCAAGATTAGAGTCTTTATATTTTGGACCACAAGGAGATTTATTCTTCTTAAGAAAGCAATTGGTAAAGCCAATACAAGATTTAGTTTACAATTCTGTTCAAAGTATTGCTAAAAGAAAAAAATATGACTTTGTTTTAGATAAATCTAGCGAATTAGTGATGCTATATTCAAATAAAAAATACGATATTAGCGAACTCGTTTTAGCAAGCATCGTTAAAGATCGAAAAATTAAAACTTCTAAAAATAATATTACTGCTAAGAAAACTGCAGTTCAAAAAAAATTAGAAGAGATAAAACAGGCTAGACTTAAGAAAATTGAAGCTCAGAAAAAAGCAATACAAGCTAAACGAGATGCAAAAATAAAAGAAAGAGATGCTAAGAGAAAATTACTTTTAGACAAAAAGAATGCTGCAAAAAAGAAAAATAAAAAGAATAATTAATTAAAGAATAAATTAAAATTAAAACAAGGAGAAATGAAACAATTTAAAAAGTTATTATTAATAGCTGTATTTATGTTAGGTGTAGGAGGAGTTGCCAATGCACAAAAAATCGGACATATAGACACGTCAAAACTGGTGCAAAATATGCCAGATACTAAAAAAGCAAACTCTGAGCTAGAAAAGATTCAAAAAACTTATAAAGATGACATTGAGGCTAATATAAAAGCATATCAAACGAAAGCACAACGATATGCCGCTGAAGAAAAAACACAAACTCCAGAAACTAATGCTAGAAGAAAAGCTGAATTACAAAGTGATGCAGCAAAGATTCAACAAGCACAAGAAATTGCGACTCAAGAGTTAAGAAAAAAAGAAGTTGAGTTGAAAAACCCAATTTACGAAAAAGCTCAAAAAGCAATTCAAGAAGTTGCCAATGCAAAGGGGTTAATATATGTGTTTAATTCTGCACCTGGAGGAGGATTAATTATCTTTGAAAAAGGTACAGATATTTACGATGCAGTAAAAGCTAAATTAGGGTTCTAAAAAACTACCTTAATTATAAATCAAAAAAAACCTACTTTACTAAGTAGGTTTTTTTATTTTTGTTAAGATATGAATGCAGCTTCTAAACAACCTATTGGCATCTTTGATTCTGGTATTGGCGGAACTTCTATTTGGAAAAAAATACACCAGTTTTTACCAAATGAAAACACCATCTATTTAGCAGATAGTAAAAATGCGCCTTATGGTCAAAAATCAGAAAATAAAATTCTTGAATTATCTATAAAAAATACAGAATTTTTATTAAACAAAAACTGTAAACTAATTGTTGTTGCTTGTAATACAGCCACAACAAATGCCATTGAATATTTAAGAGAACATTATGCTGTTCCTTTTATAGGAATTGAGCCTGCGATAAAACCTGCAGCTATAAATACCAAAACAAAGAATATTGGCATTTTAGCCACAAAAGGAACCTTAAATAGTCGTTTATTTACAACAACATCAAACACCATCAATCAAGAAGTTTTTATTAGAGAGCAAGTTGGTGAAGGATTGGTGGAGTTGATTGAAGATGGACAATTAGTTTCTACAAAAATGACTCATTTATTAACCAATCATTTACATAAATTACTAAAATACAATATTGATTACTTGGTTTTGGGCTGTACTCATTATCCATATTTAATCCCTCAAATCCAAAAAATAATAGGAACTGACATAACCATTATAGACTCTGGTTTGGCTGTTGCAAAACAAACCAAAAAAATTTTAGAAGAAAATAATTTATTAAATACTCAAAACTTAAAAACCAAGCATTTTTTCTTTACAAATAAAACGACAAAAGTGTTAGAGTTTGTTTTAGGACACAATCAAAACTGCATCATTGAAAAGCTAAACTTTTAGCTTAAAAAGAAGCGTTGATATTAGGGCAAGCAGCAGCTCTCTGTCTTTTACAAAAAACATTGATTCCTAAAGTAATTTGATGATAACCAGTATCAGAAAAAACGATATTTCCCAGCTGTTTTGTGTATGTGTAAGAAATCATCATTTGATTGTAGTTGATGCCTACAATCGGAGAAAGATAGGTTAAGTTTTCTATAGCCCCTTTATCAAAACTTCTTCTATAAGATAATCCTGCCCAAATCTGAGCGCTGTCAAGATTTTTATACGCTTTAATATTAAAATCTGCAATTGCTTCGCCTGTTCCTTCTCGCAATTGTAACATAAAAGAAGGCTCTAAGTTTACAACATTTCTATACTCAAAATAATAACCAGCACTAAAAATATAATTCCTTAAATCTAACGGTTCTAAACTATTATTTAAATTATTTTTAGCCGAAAGTAATAAGTTTTTTACTGTAAAGTAAGATGAAAAGCCAGCTCTGTGATACGCAACACTAAAATCTGCATTAAAATAACTTGTGCTTTCTATTAATTGCTGCACTGCTCTATCTCCAAAAAAAGTTCTTTGATCCGATTGATTTTGAACCACTGTTCCCGAAAGACCAAACGACAATTGTTCAAAAATACTTCCATCACCAACATCTAAATGATATGCATAAGTAGCTTGAATTCCTTTTTGAGAATGATAGCCATTTTTATCATTAAAAGCAACAAAACCCATTGCGGCTTTTTCTCCAAATTTATTGTGAAAACTAAATGTTTGTAATTCTGGAGCATTAGCAACACCTTGCCATTGTTTTCTTCCTGTAATTCTAACTTTACCGCAAGTTCCAATTCCTGCTGCCGAAGGATGAATTAAAAATATATTATCAGATAAATAATCAGAATAGATTGGTAAGGTTTCTTGACCTACGACAGATAAAGAACTAAAAATGAAAAAAAGAAAAATGATTGCTCTTTGCAAAGTATCTTATTTAATTGTTTTTAAGCTTTCAAATATAGTATATTCAGTTAACGATACCATTTTTTAACCAAAAATAATACTGACAAAGTTAATTCTAATTAAAAAAAGTGTCTTTAATTTTTATAATTCTTTATCTTTAGACACTAATCAACAACAAAACTGTTAATCATATGAAAATTAAAATTGCTTTTTTTGCTGTATTTTTTACTTTTCTTTTTATTGGATGCACTTCAAACGAGTCAAAAAAAACGAATCAATTAAATGCCGTTTCTACTGCAGATAACATTAAAATTGATGAAGCTCAATTGTTAAATAATATAAAAATATTAGCAAGCGATTCTTTAGAAGGAAGAAGTTTTTCTAAGCCAGGTAATTATAAAGCGCAGCAATTAATTGCCAATGAATTTAAAAGATTACAATTGGAAACAGCTTTAGATAGTGGTTATATTCAAAAATTTACAACTACTTATAAAGGCGTAAAAAGACAACGAATGTTTCCTATAAACGGAAAAGAAAAAAACGATGCAAACGTTCCTGACACAACTGTTGTTGGCGGAAATGTTGTAAGTATGATTAAAGGAAAATCTGACAAAATAATTGTTATTACAGGCCATCATGATCATTTAGGAATTAGAAACGGAAAAATATATAATGGCGCAGATGATGATGCTTCTGGTACTGCTGCAGTAATTGCAATTGCAAATTATTTTAAAGATAAAACACCAAATCATACCTTGGTTTTTGCAACTGTTGATGCTGAAGAAGCTGGAATGCATGGCTCGGCTTATTTGGTGAAAAACTTTCCTTTAGGAAAAGAAAATATCGTTTTAAATATTAATCTGGATATGATTGCGCACAACGACAAAAACGAATTGTATGCGTGTGGTCTGTATCATTATCCGCAGTTAAAAGAACCTTTAACGACGATAAAAACTTCGATTAATTTATTATCTGGACATGATAATCCGAACGATAAAACAATACAAAACTGGACAAACTCTTCAGATCATAGATCTTTTCATAAAGAGAAAATCCCTTTTATTTATTTTGGGGTAGAAGATCATAAAGATTATCACAAAGACACTGACACTTTTGAAAATATAAATCAACAGTTTTATGTAGAAGCTGTAAAATTAATTATTCAATCTATAGAAAATTACGACACGTATTTGAAAACAAACTAGTATTTATGAAAAAAGCTACTATTAATTTTTTATTATTATTTGCGGTTTTATTTTTTAGCTATAGTTATAGTCAAAATAGCACGTTAATAAACCATAATTCTCCATTTGAAAATTCTCTTCAAAATAAAAATACGGCTTCAAATCCAACAGTTACCATAACAGGTTCTCGCATAAACTACACCCCTTCTCCATTTACAGCTATATTTACATTTTCAGAAAATATTCAAAATTTTTCTTTAAGCGATGTTGTTGTTAGCAATGCAACTACAGGTGTTTTTAACAAAATTAATGAAAGCAAATACACCGCTTTAATTACACCAATTTCTGACGGAATTGTTACTGTTGATGTTCCTGCAAATTCTTTGCAAGATTTAGCTAATAATGACAATTTAGCTAGCAATACTTTTAGCATAATCTATGACACAACCAAACCAACTGTTGTTATTACTTCTGACACGCCGAACCCAACAAATGCTGCAAGTTTTGTTGCTACATTCACATTTTCTGAAGACGTAGCAGACTTTGATGAAACTTATTTTTCGTTGACAAATGCTAATTATAGTAATTTTGTTTATATAAATGACGCCCTTTTTAAAGTAACAATCACTCCTATTGCAGACGGAACAGTAAGTATAACTATTCCTGAAAATGAAATAGAAGACAATGCAGGAAATGGAATTGTTGCTGCTCAATTTTCAATAAATGTTGATAGGACAAAACCAACCACTACAATTACCTGTACAGTTTCTAATCAAACAAATGCTGCATTTACAACAACAATTACGTTTTCTGAAGATATTACTGGTTTTGACATCAATGATATTACGCTCGGCAATGCAACAGCCTCTAATTTTGTTGCTACAAGCGCAACACTATATTCAGCTTTAATTACACCAACTGCAGACGGAATTGTAACCGTTGATGTTTCAAATGATGTTGCAAATGATGCCGCAACAAACGGAAATATTGCTGCAACTCAATTTAGCATAACTTATGATGCGACAAAACCAACTACTCCATCAATTTTATCTGTAGATAGTTATACATGTGCTAGAGACAATACAACAACTGCAGATAACACATTGGTTTTTAACGGAGAATCAGAGCCAAATTCTCAGATAGAAGTTTTTGTAAATACCATTTCTGTTGGAGTTACAACGGCAATTGCAAACGGAACATGGAGTTTTGATTATACTTCTGTTACACTTCCAGACGCAACATATTCTATAACTGCAAAAGCGACCGATACTGCAAATAATGTAAGTGATCTTTCATCAATATTTACAATTAAAGTAAGTACCGTTGATACAGACGGAGATTTGATTCCAGATTTTTGTGATGATGACGATGATAATGATGGTGTTTTAGACGATGCTGATAATAGTTACTTACCTAATCCAGGGCAAGAAGATACCGATGGTGACGGTATTGCTGATGTTGAAGAAGATTGTGATAACGATGGAATTATCAACTATTACGATACCGATGTTGCTACGTGTCAGAATGCAATTGTTATGAAACAAAAATACGGTTTCTCTCCAAATGGAGATGGAATTAATGAAACTTGGGTCATCGAAGATATATTATTATACCCAAACAATATAGTGCATATTTACAATCGATCTGGAAAATTAGTGTATCAAATGAAAGGCTATAACAATTCTTTTAACGGGTTTTCTAATAAGGTAAATAGCAGTAAAAGATTACCTGTTGGTGCTTATTATTTTACAATAGAATTTAACACGCCAAATTCTAAACCTGCAAAAGGTTGGATATATATTAATTACTAAAAAAGTTGCAGAAGATTTAAAATTAGAAGAATGAAAAAAATTATATACATAGTACTCTTATGTTGTTTTGCTCAAATTAGTTTTGCCCAACAAGATGCAAATTTCACGTTATATAATTATAATATGAATATTATAAACCCTGCTTATGCTGGTAGTACTTCTTTTAAAGAAATAAGTTTAAATTACAGAAGTCAATGGGTTGGCATAAATGATGCTCCAAATACACAAGCTCTTTCGTATTCTTCTCCTTTAAAAAACAATTTAGGTATTGGTATTTCAATTGTTAGAGATCAAGTTTTTGTATTGCAAGAAACAGATATTGCATTAGATATTTCCTACAAAATAAAGGTATCAGAAACATACGACATTTACTTTGGTGTAAAAGCTGGAGGATCCATAATAAATATTGATTTAAATAAAGCTGGCGCAAATGGAAGCGATCCTTTGTTTAGTGAAAACCAAAGCTTTTTTAATCCTCTATTTGGTGCTGGAGTTTATTTAAAACACAACGATTTTTATTTGAGCATTTCTACTCCAAATTTTTTAAACGGAAAAAGATATGTGAAACAAGGAAATGCCCCAAAAGCAGCAGTAGATAATTTGCATATGTATTATGGGTTTGGATATCATTTTAAAGTGTCCGAAGAGTTTAAAATTACTCCAGGAATTATGTATCGAAATACAGAAGGTGCGCCGTCATCAGTAGATATTAATACTACATTACAATTTAAAACGATAGATGCAGGAATGAATTATAGAATAGATGAAATGTATTCTGTTTTTACCATGTTTACTATTATAGAAAATGTAAAATTTGGTGCCGCTTACGATTTTACCACTTCTAAAGTTAACCAAATAAACGACAACGGTTCTATGGAAGTATTCCTGAAATTTTATCTTTAATAAATATGCTTATCTTATTTGTAAACGATTAATATATTCCATATCAAAAAAAATATCCAAATAGAAGCTACTACTAAATGCAACAATAATATTAGTTTATCCTGTCTGAAAGAATAGTTATATAAAAAACATGATCCATAAATATTTCACAGAATTTAGAACCGAAAGCATGATTGTCGTTATTATTCTTTCAACAATTTTTATTGCAACCCTTTTTAACTGGCTGATGCATCGTTTGGTTAAAAAATCGCTTATTGAACATCACAAAGATTTAACAGGTTATCTTTTTATAAAGCACATTATTACAGCTTTAATATACATCATTGGATTAGCATTTGCATTGGTTCAAATTCCAGAATTTAAAATTGTCGGACATTCTCTTTTAGCTGGAGCAGGTGTGCTTTCATTAATTGCTGGGTTAGCTTCTCAACAAGCCTTAAGTAATGTTATGAGTGGTATTCTGATTGTAATTTTTAAGCCTTTTAGAATTAATGATAAAATTACCCTTAGAGGCACTTTTACTGGAGTTGTTGAAGACATAAATCTGCGTCAAGTTGTAATTCGTGATTTTGAGAACAATCGAATTATTATTCCAAATTCGGTAATTAGTAGTGATTTATTAGTAAATGCACATTTAGGTGACAACCGATGTTGTAAATTTATTGACATTGGTATTGGGTACAGCTCTAATACCGAACGTGCTCTTGAAATAATGAAAGAAGAGGTTTTAAGTCATCCATTACATATTGATAATCGCACACAAGAAGATATAGACAAAGGTGTTCCTCCTGTAATTGCAAGAGTAACTGCATTAGGTGATTCTGCTGTTAACTTAAGAGTTGCTGCATGGGCTAAAGATAGTTCAGATGCTTATGGGTTATATTGTGATCTGCTACAAAGTATCAAAAACCGTTTTGACAACGAAGGTATTGAAATTCCTTTTCCACAACGATCGGTAACATTAAACAATCCGAACATAAATATAAAATAGAAAGCATTCTAAAAAGAAAATTAAAATACTGTTTCATCCTCTGCAATGGTGGGTACAGTTAAATAAACACCAGTTAATGCTATTGTGAAATAGCTAATAAATTATAGTGTTGATAAATTACAAGCTCTTTTTACCCTGTTTAATATCATTAAAAATATAAAACTGGCACTATTTACACTTTCACAACTTCAAAAACCAACCAGATAAACGATAATGGTTCAATGGAAGTACTCTTAAAGTTTTTATTTTAATTGATTAGAACATTTTCTTGACAATTAATATCAATTAAATATAAAGAGCAGGATTAGTTAAAAAAACTATACTTATTATCAAAGCCTATGCCTTCCTTAGAACCTATTATTACATTTAAAATTAAAAGTCTAAAAAATTATATCATACATTAATTGCATTTTACTCAACATGAAGCCAACAATTTACTCTATAAATTGATCCTCCTTTTTTAGGGGAGCATTTCTATTAAAAACAACTTAATCCATAGCTTTTTATCCTTTACAAGAAATAGGTCTGTTTAAGGTAATACAAATTAAATAGTAGTCGCAATAGTTCTCTAGAAGAAATAATAAAAATTTAATTTCATCTCTATCACCAAAATAAAGTCTGTTTTCTTAAATAACACATAAATATAAATAGATGGTTAAATCATTTTAGCAGTCGTATCATCAATAAGAATTTCGCTTTCCAAAAACTCGAATAACATTGTACTCCTTTTAATTCCAGTTAACCTAACTTCATGGAGTGTATTTCCAAGTTTTGAATCCCATACTGTTTTAACTTTTACTCCATTATTTGTATAACCATACAAAGAACCCTTTCTTATTTTGTTTTCAAATAAAACAAACTTCTCTTTACCAAGTTGACTTTCATAAAAAGTATGGAGTTTTATTTTAGACAATCCTATAAGAGCATTTTTTCTTTTATTACAGACAGATTTTGGTACAGCATCTTTTTTTAATGTACCAAATGCTTTAGTTCCAACTTTAGCTGTATAAACGGTTGTTCTAATATAAGAGACATCTGCTTCTTGTAAAAACCGAACTGTTTCATTAAACAACGCATCAGTCTCACCAGGAAAACCAACAAGAATTTCCACAATTATGTACGCATCTGGCATTAACCTCTTTATATTGATAAATAATTCTTTATAAGGCTTTAAAGGAAATGGGCGATTCATCTTTTTTAACATTTCATCACTTGCACTATCCATTCTAATATTAAAATATGGAGAAATTCTTTTAGAGTTTTTTATAAATCTCAATGTTCTTTCACTAAACATTGGAGTCGTTATAGATAAAAAAGTAAATCTGCTAATATCTCCAATTTTATCAAGTTCATTAAGTAAATCATAAAAGCTGTGAAGATGTTTTAAACCCCCATTCTCTCCAGTACCATAATCTCCTATGTTGTCACCAATTAAAAAAACATCTTTTATTCCTTCTAATGCCATGCTCTCTGCATTTGCAAGTATATTTTTTAATGTATCACTTTTAGAAGATCCTTTTCTTGAAGGAATTGGACAATATGCACATTCGTGATCACATCCTTCTTGTATTTTTAATGAAACGGACGTTTTCTCTTTAGAAAATTTAGACAAATACCCATTAGCTCTTGCTTTTACGATAAACCAAGCTAAAAAAAGATAAAACATCAACGTTAAAAACATTTCCACAGCTTCATATCGAGGAATATACTCTGTAATATAAAAATGATGAGAAATAAGTACTATCATACCTATAGCTGAGTATTTAGAAACAGGTACAGAAAGTATATTTCTTTTGTACAATAACAAAACTGCTAAAAAATTTGTTACTACCGTTAATGAATAAGCATAATAAATCCACTTAGAAGATCCATTCAAAATTACTCTTGTGTATTTTGGTAAAAAATCTAGCAAAAAATCTATTTGAATAAATCTAGTGGCACCTAAAACGAAAAGGGATATGGAAAGAAAAAGAGCTATAAAAGTTACTACTTTAAATGTAATTTTGTTAAAAAAATAAGAATTCATGAAATTAGGAGGTTTATTTTGTAAATATATTAAAATAAAACACAAAAGCAAACCGAATTTTTTAATTATACTCAATTCGCTTTTTTTTTTAAATTTCAGTCATTGAAAGATTTTAAACAATTAATATTTACGCTTTTGAAAAAAAACAAAATTTCCTTTACCATTAATAGAAACTTTACTTTTAATGGTTCAATTGGCAGGTCGTTTAACAAGCCTCCATCAACAGAAAGCCTCTCTTTTATTTTAATAGGCTTAAAAAGTATTGGCACTAAATTGGTTAGAACAATTATTAAATAAACGTAATTAGTCCATGTAGGAGATTCATCTAGAATCTCTCTTGTGGTTTTTGGTAAAAAATTAAGAAAAAAAATCAATTTGAAAAAATCAACCGACTCCCCAAAAAAGGAAAAGTAAACTCAGACAAATTGCAAAAAAGCAGTAATTCTAAACGAACTCAGGTATTTAATTCTTAAATAAGAAAACATAATAACGGGGGATTAATAAGCACAAATATAATTAAAACGACTAAGCAAATTTCTTAAATGTATCTATTAAGAAAACTTCAAATTATAAATTTACATGGATTTAAAATGTAAACAACAAATTAAACATCTCTATATCATAATCATATCTTTAACTTTTAATAAAAATAGAAATTGGTTTTTTTAAAAAAATACTCCTTAAATTTAAAATAATAGCAATAAACAATACAATTAGTTAACGACCTTTCTATTGGCACCCGATTTTACTGTTAAAAATGAGACTGCTGCTATTATTATTACAAAAAAGATAATATTTATGCTTGCTACCGAGACTCCCAATCCACCGTCTTTTGCTGGTTGAATAAATAAATCTCCTAATGAAGCACCAATAGGTCTTGTAACAATAAACGCGATCCAAAAAGCCAAAACGGCATTTATAATTTTGGTATAATATAAAATACCTGCTAAAATAAAAATAGAACCAAAAATAATTAAAGAGTATAAATAACCAACTTTCAAATATTCTGATACAGTATCTCCAACACCTGTTCCTAAAGCAAATGTTGTTAATACAATTATCCAATAAAATTTTTCTCGTGTATCATTATTTACAGCGTGTATTGATAATGTATGCTCTTTCTTGTACCACAAGAAAAATAACAAAACCATTGCAATCGTAAAAATCACATCTAACGTTAATAATGAGACACTAAATTTTTCCACCAAGAAATCAGTAATTAGCGTGCCTTCTATACTCATCATTACAATTAATAACCAATAAGAAGGTGGGAAGTATTTTTTTTGTTTAAAATTCCAAACAACTACAATAATGGTTATTACCCCCATTAAAATAGCAGTTGTTGACAGCCCTAATTTTAGATTTACCGAAACATAATCTGCAGCAGTTTCTCCGACTGTTGTAGAAATAATTTTAATAACCCAAAATAACATACCTAAACTAGCAACTCTATTTATTAACTCTTTATTCATAATTTGATGTATTTAATTAATAATTAATTTAATTTGGAATTCTAAAAATACTACAATTTATGAATAAAACAGTACTCTTTTTAAACTACTCACACAGTATTCTTTTTAGCTTATTCTTTTAATTAACAGATAAATAAGTGTCAGATACTTCAATAGGGTACTAGCTGGTTCTATTACGAATTCTAACTTATTATTATTTTATCATTTAATAGCATTTCCCTAAAATACCTTTCTTAAGGGTATGGTTAACTGAGTATTTAATTTTTACTCGATATACTGAATTGAGGTAGGATGATTTGAGGGAATCATTTCAACATTCTTTCTTTTTATATTAGACAATAAAGGTATCGCTATTTTAAAACAATAGCTGTTCACAAAATAGTTAAAACATTACTTTTTACTTTGAATTGCGCTTTTTATATCTTTAATTTTTAGCAGTGTTGCTTCATATCCAATATCAAAAAGCTCTTGTGATTTCTTCAAATCAAACATACTATACTTATAGGATTGTTCTAATTCAATCGCAACATCGCATTGAGCAATTCTAGGCGCAATATTACCCCAAATACTCATTTGAGAAACACGTTCTGCTATTGCCATAATACCAATTATTTCTTTTCTAAAATCGTTTGGGCACACATTTACTCCAATAATTTTTAATTTTTTTTCTTTTAGTGGCTCAATTGGCAGGTCGTTTAACAAACCTCCATCAACATAAAGACTCTCTTTTATTTTAATAGGCTTAAAAAGAATAGGCACTGCACAAGATGCTAAAATAAGAGGTATTAACTCTCCTTTATCTAAAATCTCTCCTCTTCCGCTATTGATATTAGAAATAGAAACATGCAAAGGAATCTTTAAATCTTCTATATTTTTTTGGTGAATATGGTGTTTCAAGAAGTTTTGAAGACGCATCATATTTGTTAATTCTTTTTTAAGGAATCCTATTCTAAAAATCTTAAGAAACTCTTTTTCTTTACTTAATTTTAAAATCTCTAAAGGTGTATATCCAGCACAATACAATGCCGCTATTAAAGCTCCAGCACTTGCTCCTGAGAAACAGGAAGGATATATTCCATTTTCGTTTAACGCTTGTAAAACGCCAATATGAGCTGCTCCCCTAGCTCCACCTCCAGAAAGCACAACGCCAATATTATTCATTCTTCTTTGTATTAATTTGCTTCATTATATCTTCCATCATTTCTACTTGTACCTTTTGAATGTTTAATAATTCTTGTTGTTGATGGATAATAAGATGGTCTAGTTTTTCATGTAACGTTCTTATTTCTAACTCTGCTTTTAAGTTTATCATATAATCTTGCTGGGCACGATCTCTATCTTTTTCTTCTTGTCTGTTTTGACTCATCATAATTACAGGAGCTTGGAATGCTGCTAAACATGATAAAATTAAATTCAATAAAATAAAAGGGTAAGGATCATAGCCTTTGTTTGCAAGCAATACAATATTTGCGGTAATCCAAAGAAAAATGATGACTGAAAACAAAATAATAAATTTCCAGCTTCCACCAAAAGAGGCTACTTTATCTGCTAAACGCTGCCCAAAATTACTTTTAACATCATTGTTTTTAAGTAATAAATTATCAGAAATGAGCCCTTGCTTTTCAATACTTTGCAATACATCTTCCTCTAAATTTGAAAGTTCTCCTGCTTCTTTTATCAAATACGTTTCAAGATACTTTTGCCTATAATAATTTAATTCCGAAATAGAGATTGTACTGTTCTTTGTAAACTTGGGATATTCACTTTTAATAAGATTAAAAATTGAGAGCCTAATCGTTTTTCCTAAAATCATTTCAGATTTCGGGAATTCATTAGCGGATAAATTGCTTTTAAATGTTTCCATTGTTATACGTTTAATAAATCTAATTGAGTAGAAATTGAGATTGTACTAATTTAATGTTTTTTCATTTTAATTGAAGTGATTTTTCAGCCTTTTTAAGTTGCTTTTTAAAGAACTCTTCTGTAACCTCCTTATTCCAAAATGGAATTATTTCATTCAATCTACTCTTTACTTCTTCAGAATTGAGTATTTCTGGAAATGCTTTTTGCAATACATCTAACATAATTTTTACAGATGTTGATGCGCCCGGTGAAGCCCCCAGCAAACAAGTAATTTTACCATCCTTACTGCTTACTACTTCTGTTCCAAATTCTAATTTACCTCCTTCAAATTCGTCTTTTTTTATAGTTTGTACTCGTTGCCCAGCGATAAGTATTTCCCAATCTGCCTCTTTTGCATCTTTTATAAAAGTCCGTAAGGCATTCATTCTATCTTCAAAAGACATGCTTACTTGTTTTATCAAGTAGTTGGTTAGTGGTAAATTATGCCAAAAAACGCCCCACATTGCATGTAGATTATTCAGCTTAATAGACTTAATTAGATCTAAATTAGAACCTTCTTTTAAAAACTTTGGACTAAATCCTGCAAAAGGACCAAATAACAATTCTTTTTTTCCATCAATAAAACGTGTATCTAAATGAGGTACAGACATTGGCGGATCTCCAAGTCCTGCTTTGCTATATACTTTAGCATTGTGTTGGTTTATAATTTCTCTATTTTTACAGACCAACCACTCGCCACTTATAGGAAAACCTCCATAATTTTCCTTTTCTTCTATTTCAATTTTTTGCAACAACAAAAGGCTTCCACCTCCAGCACCAATAAAAACATGCTTTGCTTCTAAATGTTCTATTTGTGCTGTTTTAGTATCTTTTACTTTTACAGACCAATCTAAATTTGAATCTGGATCCACATCTAAAACTTCTTTATGGCATTGTACTTTAGTCTCAAATTCTTCACTTAAGATTTGATACAGTTGCTGGGTAAGCGCTCCATAATTTACTTCAGTACCACGTTCTATTCTAGAAGCAGCCATTTGTTCCTCTTTGGTTCTCTTGTGCATTATTAATGGAAACCACTGTTTCATTTGATCAACATCCTTCGTAAAATGTATGGTGTTAAACATAAAGTGTTGTTTCATGGCTTGATAACGTTTTTCAAGATATGCGACATTCTCTGACCCAACCACCCAACTGTGGTGCGGTACCTTGGTAATAAAAGAAGCTGGGTTTTTAATGAGTTTTTTTTCAACTAAATACGACCAGAACTGTTTAGACGTTTCAAACTGTGTGCAAATGTCAATTGCTTTTTCAATATGAACATTGCCTTTTTCATCTGCAGGAGTATAGTTTAATTCACACAAAGCAGAATGACCTGTACCTGCATTATTCCATGTTGCAGAACTTTCTTGAGCTACATCATCTAAACGTTCTAAAATCAAGACTTTTAATTCTGGCTTTAGAATTTTAGTTAACAAAGCAAGAGTGGCACTCATGATACCACCACCTACACATATTAAATCATACGCTTCTATATCTTTCGTTTTTTTCATTGTATCTATTTTTTTTCAAACTCCTCATCAATTAATTTTATTTCTCTTCCTACAACGGTTGTAAGTTGCGAAGCCTTTTTCATTGCAAGAATTTGTGTTGGGTATATGCTTCTATTTCCAGTGATAAAAAAAGAAATGACACACGCCAAAGCTGCATAAGGCGCTATTGCTTCTCCAAACAATTCAATTCCCATGATACAAGCAGCAATGGGAGCATTGGTGGCTCCTCCTAAAACAGCGACTAAACCTATGGCTGCGAAAAGAGCAGGGTCATTCCCTGTTAACTGCCCTATTAAAGCACCAACGGTAGCTCCAACAAAAAACACTGGTGTCACTACACCTCCGCTTCCTCCAAAATTTAAGGTAACGGCAGTAATAATAATTTTTAAAATAAATAAATACCATACAATTTTTACTCCTGAAAATATGCCTGCTACTGTACCTGAACCCAATCCTAACGCTTCTGTTCCAAAAAGGGTTCCTATTAGAATAATAAGAGTTCCTCCAATTACCCCTTTTAATAAAAAATGAATTTTAATTCGTTTTGCTAATTTCTCAGTTTGGTTCATTATTTCAATAAAAAGAAACGCACACAAACCAAAAACAACGCCTGCTAGTGCAATTTTAAGGATAAAAAACTCGGTTATTCCTGCAGAAAAATCAATATTATATTGAGGCCTTGTTACTCCCATTAAGTTTGTAATATAAAATGCTGTGATACCCGCCACAAATGATGGCAATAATACATCATATAAAATAACCCCCACAAAAAGTACCTCAATGCCAAAAATAGCTCCTGAAATTGGGGTTCCAAAAATGGCTGCAAACCCAGCACTAATTCCGCAGATAACTAATTTTTTACGATCTTCATCACTAAATTTTAACAGGTCTGCCAAAAGCGATGCCAACCCTCCGCCCATTTGCGCACTTGGTCCTTCTTTACCAACAGAACCTCCTGAAAACAAGGTTAATAATGTGGTTATCAATTTTACAGGAATTACAGCTAATTTTATTCTTCCTGCTCGTTTATGAACTGCTTCAATAACCTTTTCTGTTCCATGTCCATCAGCGTCTGGTGCTAAATATTTTATAAGCACAATATTAATTATAAAAAAGACAGGTGCAATCCAATAGTATTTTGAAAAACTTTCAGAGTAAGCTGTGCCCCAATTTAACATTTTGATAAAAAGTGATACGACCAAACCAGAACATAGTCCAATAATTGTAGCTAGAACAAACCATCTTAATACATCATAAAATATTATTTTTTCTTCTTTTAAACGTCTAATCATTTAATTTGTTTTTAATAATTTAGAAACAATTCTTTTCTTTTATAAAATACATTTTTTTTATAAAGTTTCGTTTTAATAAATTATTTGGCAAGAATATTATTTTCTACCCCTGAACCAAAGCTAAAAATTAATTTGATGTATTGCAATTTCTTTTTACTTTCTTCAATAAAAAACATCAGCGAGATACTTATAGCTCAATTGTTTTTCTTTGATAACCTAAAGGGGTTTATCACACAACAAGGCTAATCTTAATTGTATAGAAATTACAGTATAACTGAGTGTATTGTAAAAAAAAGAGTAACCGTTTCTGACTACTCTTGTTATGTAGCGGGAATTGGGTTCATTTCTTTGTCTTATAATGAAATGGGTCGTTGGATAGTTTTACAAGCAAAACCAAATTGCTTTATGGACTAAAGAGCTTTAGAGTAGGCTCTACACTTTTACCCACAATAAAACCAGTTTCAATGAAACTGGTTTTATTAGTAGCGGGAATTGGACTCGAACCAATAACCTTCGGGTTATGAGTTTGACAAAAAAACCCAAAAACCATGCTATTTTGTTTAATTTTATATAAAATCGTGTACGTTTTCGTGTACTCTAATTATTAATTAATTTTAGTAAATTTAATAAACAGTTTTTGATTAAAGAACATTTTAAACTTTATTATAATATTTAACGACTTTTAGCTTAAAAATAAATTCAAATTTCGCCTTCACATATTCAGAAGCATTTCTTGTCATTTTAGATTTACTCTCTAAAAAAACAACATTAGTAATATTTCCTCTTTTATAGTTTTCTTGAACAATATTAAAAGCCTCTTTTTGTGTTAAATAAGCAATTTCTGAAGCTTTTAAGCTTGCTTTAGCTGTATTTAAATCATTTAATGCAATTATAATTTTGTTTCTTAATAAAAACTTGTTGTTTTTCAATTCTATTTCTGCAATCTTTAATTCTTCTTTACTTTTTTTATAATTTTCTCTTGTAGAAAATCTATTGAAAATTGGAATAGAGGCAGAAAATCCTAAATAATGAGTTCTATTACTATTTAATTGTGTCCAAAAACCATTATCTATCAACTGATTTGTTTGTTGATTTAATACCTCGTCTTTTCTTCCTTGAATATGATAATAATTACTCCCATATGAATAATTAAAATTGATACTTGGATAGAAATTAGACTTAGCCAATTGAATGTCTTTCTTTTTAAGTTCTAAAGAAAATTGTGCGGTTTTTATTGTTGGGTTATTTTCAATTATCAAGTTCGTAATATCATAAAACTCATTACTCTTTTGCTCAAAATTATCATCAATTAATTCATCTATATCAAAGTTCTCTATTTCATTAATTCCTAATAGTTCTTTTAATTCTATTAAACTTGTGTTTACTTTATTTTTTATAACAATTACTTCTTTTCTATCCGAAGCTAATGTTGCTTCAATTTCCAGTAAATCTCGCTTACTAATTAAGATTTCCTCATACAACAGTTTCAACCTATCGAAATTATTTTTACTTATTACAACTTGATCTTCTGCAATTTTTAGCAATTCTTTTTGAAATAATACTTGTAAAAATTTATTTGTTACATTAAGCCTTAAATCAAATCGAATTTTATCAATCTCTGAAGCAGCTTTTAGCTTATTCAATTTAGATTTTTGTAACGTGTATTTATTTGAAAACCCTTTGAAAATAAGAGTTGAAGATGACAAACTAAAACTATTAGATCTACTTTCACTTTTACCAACTCCAGTAGATACATCGAAGGAATTTCCAAGTGAAAAATTCTGAGAAGCATTAAAACTTGCGTTTGGTAAATAATTCCCCTTCGCAATAACAACATCGCTATTTGAAATTTCAGATTGAATCTTTTGCTTTAACACATTTATATTATGTTCTTTAGCGTAAAGAATACAATCTTTTAATGACCATTTTTTTTGGGCAGAAACAGACAATACACTAAAAAAAACAACTGCTATACTTATACTATTTATAAATTTTTTCATTACCTACTTTTTACTAAATATATAATACATCAGTGGAATAAAATACAAACTAATAAAAGTACCAATAAGCAGACCTCCTATAACTGTTAATGCCAAGGGTTTTTGTAATTCCGCTCCTAAACCATCCATAAATAAAAAGGGCATTAATGCTAAAATAGTTGTTAGAGACGTCATTAAAATTGGTTTTAGACGCAATTTCCCACCTAACTTAATTGCTTCTTTAACCTTATGTCCTTTTTTCCTCAATAAATTGATTGTGTGGAGTTTTAAAATACTATCGTTAATTACTACTCCACTCATTACGACTATTCCAATAGCAGCCATTACGTTAATTGTCCCTCCGAAGAGCCAAAGAAGCAATAAAGCTCCACCTATATCAATTGGTATTTCTAATAAAATAATAATTGGTTGCCACAAAGATTCAAACTGAGCAGCCATTATCAAATACAATAACAAAACTGCGACTAAAACAACAATAAGTAACTCATTTCCTAGTGCTTTAAGTTCTAGAAAACTTCCATTAAAACTAATATTAAATTTTTCTTGATTACTAAAAGCATTTTGGATTTCATTTATTTTATCTTCCGTATTGCTATTTCCTAAAACAATAGGAAATGACAAATATTCTCCTTTTCTATCTGATTTAATCGTTTTATATTGGTTAACAGGATGAATTTTTATTAAATTTTTAATCGCGATTAACTGCCTGTCTTTGTTCTTAACAAACAAATGATTGATCATTTTTTCAAATGACAATCTATCATATTGCAATTTAATTGGAATAAATTTTTGAGAGGTCTTTAAATTATCTACAAAGTTCTGATTAAATGTAGTTTTTAACTCATTAATAACATCAGTATAAATCACATTATATAACAACACTTTTTCATTAAGTATTTCTATAAAGGCTGTTTTCTTCAAAGAAATAGAAATAATTGAGTGTCCATTTAATAGATTTTGTATTTCTCCCAAATCATTTTCTTTTGGCAACTCTAACGAGTTCTTTCTAGTAGTAATTTGAGCAATCAGTTTTTCTTTTTTACCTCCAAATAAGTATTCAAAAATATTTTTGGGTGGATTGATTTCAATTTTAGCTTTTGGAAATTTTTCAGATAAAGAATCCTTTATCTGTAATTCGATACTTTTCAGTTTTTCAATCGTGTTTGTTTGAATATAGATTGTTGCTTCTGAAAAACTTTTAGCATTTTCTTTCTGTAATAAATATTGTTGCTCTCCTGCTTGTGAAAAAACAGTTTTTACATCTTGATTTTCTGAAAATAATTGATTAATTCTTCGTTGATTCTCATGTACATGAATATTTTCGTTCCAATCTATTTGTACAATCGCTTCATTTTGATTTATGATTGGTAATTGTGAATAAGGCATCGATTTAAACAAAATAACAGCAATTGCTATACTTACAAATGCAATACAAAAAACCAACCACTTTCTTTCAAAGAAAAAATGGTATCCTTTTTCATACCATGAATCTATATGTTGAGTTTTAACATTGAGTTTTAACCATTTTTCAATCTTAAAATTTTTATTCTTCAATTGTTTATAAACAACCGGTATTAACACTATAGAAACCACCAATGAAGAACCCAAACCTATTGTTATGGCTATTGCTTGATCATAAAATAAAGCACCCGTAATTCCACTTAAAAACAATAATGGTAAAAACACCGAACACGTTGTCAGTACAGAACTTATTAATGGAGAAATAATCTCGTTTGTTCCTTCAATACAGGCTTTTGAAAGTGATAATCCAGATTCAATTTTTTGAGTAATATTATCTATTACTATAATAGCATTGTCAATCATCATTCCAACGCCTAAAATTAATCCAGATAAAGAAATTATATTAATTGACAAACCAAACAAGAACATCAATAACATGCTTATTATTAAAGATACGGGTATGCTTATCGCAATAATTAATGGCGATTTTATATCTTTTAAAAAGAAAAACATAATTAAAATTGCCAACAAACTTCCTATCCACAAACTAGATTTTAAATTATCTATAGAAAGTTTTAACAACTTTGTTTGATCTTGATTTGATGTAAATTTTAAATTAGGGTAATCTGTAACAAAAGAAGTGGTTAATTGATCTAACGCTTCTTTTAACTCATAAACTCTTGCATCTGCTTGCTTTATAATAGACAAGACAATTGCTCTTTTACCATTTGAATATACTAAGCCCCTATCTTCTTCTGCAGATAATTTTACTGAAGCCAAATCTTTAAGTTGAAATAATTTATCATGAATTTTAAGATAAATCTCTTCTAAATCTTCTTTACTTTTTAAAGGGTTTGCAAACTTAAAATTGTATTGATAAATTCCGTTTTGAACCAATAAATTACCAAGCTCAAAGTTGTTTTGTTTTATGGCGTTAATTAATTCATTATTAGAAATCCCTAAACTCTGTAGAATTTCTTTTTTAGGGCTAACTAAAATTTCTGGCTTACTTAAACCGCTAATATCTGCCAATGCAATATCTGGTAATTGCTCTATTCGCTTTTTTAATACAGTCTCTGTAAACTCACTTAATTCTAAAAAGCCTTCATCTGTAAAATCTTCTTTTAAAGCTACGGTTAAATTTAAAATAGGAATGTCTGTAGCCGATGCTTTAATTACTTTAGGTCTATCAAGATCTCTTGGCAAATAATTTAAAGATGCATCTACTTTTTCATTGGTTTCTATAAAAGCATAATTGGTATTGGTTCCATATTCAAATTGTAAACGCAAAGTTGCAAAACCATCTCTAGTTTCAGAAGTAATTTCTTTTAGATTTCCTACTTGTAATAATTGATTCCTCAATGAGCGAACTACATTGGTTTCTAACTCTCTTGCTGTATTATTAGGATAACTTAATTGAACCGTTATTTCTGGAATAGGAATATCGGGCATTAAAGAAGTAGGTATTTTACCAGATGCAACAATGCCTAGCAAAATAAAAGCTAAGGTTGCCATAAAAACAGCAACCGGTCTATTGATTAGAAACTTAACCATTTTTACTTGTTTTGCTTCTTATTAATAAAAGCTGCATTCACCTTTGCATCATGAGAAAGGTTCATATTCCCTGATACAATAATGGTGTCTGTCTTTTTTAAGTTTTCTCCTTTTTTAATGGCATAATGTGTACTGTTTTCATACAGTTCTGTTACGTAATTCCATTTTGCCAAGCCGTTTTCGAGTGTAAAAACTACTTTTCTATTTGATCGTAATACTAATGCTTCTTTCGGAACAACAATAACATCTTTAATTGGTTTATTTATCAGTACTTTTACATGCATTCCATCAAATAAACTTAGATCTTTTGTATTGATACTCGCTTTAATTTCTATCAGCCCATTTTCATCTACTAAAGGATTTATCTGAGAAATAATTCCTTTAAAAGTTTTCTCTACATTAGAAAATGACTGCAATGTTATTTTTTGCCCTTTTTTCACAAAAGAATATTCACTTTCTAGTATAGAAAAAACAACTTCTAATTTAGTTGGGTTTATAATAGTACAGAAGACCTCAGATGCTGAAACATAAAAACCTTCTTTTACTTTTACATTGGCAATTACTCCATCAAAAGGTGCTTTTAAAATAGTTTGCTTGTATAAAAGTTGCGCATTAGCTAATGCATTTTCGGCCTCAAAATAGCCGCTTTTAATTTTTAAAGATTTTAAAACAGCTGGCTTCATATCCTTTTCTGAGACATTTGCCAAACCATAATTAATTTTCTCTTCTATAAATTTATTTTTTGCTTTTGCTACATCTATTGTAGCTTTTTCTAAATTGTTCGCTAATAAACTATTTTCTAAACTAGCAATTTCTTGACCTTTAGTCACCAAATCTCCATTAGATACATTAAGCCTTACCAATTGCTCATTGGTTTTAAAACGCAACTCACTTTTTTGTACAGCTTCTACTATACCATTGGCAATTAACTGTATTTGAAAAGGTTGGTTTTGTATTGTAATAGTGCTAACATTAACACCATTACTAATTGATGTAGCGGTAAGAATATCATCTTCTGCTTGCTTCTTCTTTTCTTTTTGACAAGAAAATAGCAATACAACTATGAAAATATAAAGGGAGATTTTTTTCATAAGCTTTTTTCAAATATAAAAAAATTTATTCAACCACAGTACCTCTCATAATTAATAAAGGAACAATATCTGTATCTTTTATATATATAGAAACAGTTTGCTCAAAAAAACCCAATTTATGATTATCATATGTTACGTTCAGAACATAAGTTTCACCTTGCAATATTGGCTCAGAAGACCAATCAGGAATTGTACAATGACAATCACTTAATACATTTTTTATTATAATGTCTTTTTTTCCTGTGTTTTTAATTCGAAAAACAGCTTCTGATTTATCATTTTTCTTCACCTTACCTATATTAATCATATCTTTTTCTACAGTAAAGGTGATTTTACTATTATTTTCTAAGATAATAAAAAGTCCTAAAGAAAAAATTCCTAATGCAATAATTAAGATTAATAACCTATTTCTCATCTAAATTCAATTTATAAATTAACAAATATTGATTTGATTCATCTTTCTTTTCTGATAATATTTTGTGAAATTCTTTATTTAATTTCTTTATTTCACTTTCAAATCCTTTAAAATATTTCTTTATAGGATTATAATATTGAGGGTTAAAAACTGAATAAAATAAATTTCTTTCAGATAAACCGACAACATTATCAAAAACCCTTAAAATTCCATCATTATTAAATGAATCACTTGTATATAATAATTCATTCTTTATATTGTAAAACCCCTTTTTCTCTTTATTCTTATCTGTAAAATCAAAAAGAAAAATATTTTCATTTTCAAAATATGAATTTCCTAAATATGAAAGATTCATTTTTTTTGTTTCCCTACTAAATTTGAATAATTCAAATTTTTTATCTTCACTCCATGTTTTGTTTACGAATTCCACCTGGTATTTAACGTAAGCTTTTAAATTAACATCAAGTTCATAAATTTTTGAAGATGCTACTTGTGTATAAAAAGTTTTATCATTAATACTTTTTATGCCTCCAGAGAAATTAAATGCCATTTGATCAATACCTTCTGGATAGTCAAATTTTTTATCAACAATCTTTCCGTTTAAATTTGTAAAAATCAAATCTTTATTATAATTACTAGCATAACTTGTATACATTACATAAGTATCATCATTTATTAACCCAATTCTCTTTGGATAAAAATTTGAGAATCTTGCTTTTTTTATGTATTCTCCTTTTGTATTAAATATAAAGTACCCTATATTATTGCTTGACAATAACGTTACAGTCTTTTTCTTTTTATTGATAACAAAATCACTAATATTCTTATATTCTCCAGGTCCATTCCCTCTTTTTCCAATTTTTCTTACATAATTTCCCTTTAAATCGAAAACTAAAAGATTTGACTTACTTTTATCTAAAACAAAATATTCACTATCAAGATATTCTATTTTATCTACTTTATTTATAAAATCAATAGAATTCATTCCTTTAAGTTCTATAAACCTAAAACTTGAAACATATTTCCTAAACGAATCTTTAGTTCGTTTTTGTTTACTTATATCAAGAATTTTAGAAGGTTTATTTAATAAAACATCTTTTTCTTTACAACTAATAATCAAAATAAAGAATAAACAAAAAATTATTTTTTTCATTTTTTTTAAATTTTAAAAATAGAGGAACTGAATCAGTTCCTCTAAATGTTAATTAACAGAAATTAATATTACAGCCTGTACCACCAGTGTCACATTTAGTTGCCTGACCTGTGTATTCACCTGCTTCATTGTAACATTTTTCTGCAGTTGGAAGGTTTTCCTCTCTTTCGATTGCTTCTGAACTATCTATTGTTAAAACAATAGAAAACATAAAAAGCAATGCGCCAAATCCTAAAATTAATTTTCTTTTTTTCATTATTATACGTTTTAAAATTATTATATCACTATCTTAACAGAACCTGTCAATACATGCTCCTTCACCAGGACCACAATCATTAGCATAGCCAACAACTTGACCTGTAGCTTTAATTACACATTTAGTATCAACAACTACGCCGAAATCCTCATTTACATTTGCTTCAGCTGTAGTAGGATTAAAACTTAATAACCCAACTAACATAAACGTAGCGCCTAATAATGCGCCAAAAATCTTTTTTCTCATTTTAATAGATTTTACAATCTACATTTTTATGTAGATCTAGTTAAACATTAACACACTCAAAACTATTTTGATTATGCTTTTAATAATTGTAAAAAAGAATGTGCGCAATTTTTAAAACATTCTTTTTCTTTTTTTTGCTAGCAATTTTTAAATATAAGTGATCTGCTTCTATTTAAAAATAGTGTAAACCTAGAAAATTATTTCTACTTTTTAGCATTAATTACGTTAAGTAAGTCGACATTTATAAATATCGTGTGTTAAATAAATGCTTACTTTACCTAATGAATCCTTTAATCTAAAATCTATTAGTTTTCAATCACTAATAATATATATTAAGAATTAACTGTTCTCCAAAAAGTTGATTTTGCTTTATAGTTGTGGTAACATTAAGACCTTTACTAACAGATGTAGAAGTAAGAGTACTGTCTTCTATTTGCTCCTTTTTTTCTTGTTGACAAGAAAAGAGCAATACAGATGTGAAAATATAAAGGGAGATCTTTTTCATTAGCTTTTTTCAAATATACAGATTAACTGTTGTGTTACAAAATTTACTCTAAAACCATTCCTTCAATTCGTAAAACATCTAGTTTAATTTGACTATTTGAAGTGACATATATGCTTTTAATGAACTTTCCTGTTTCTTTTGAATCATAAGTTACTAAAATACTATCTTTCATGCTTGGAGCCAATTCTTTCCTTGACCAAACAGGAATTGTACAACCGCAAGTACTAACTATATTTTTTATTTTTAGAGGGTGTTGACCTGTGTTCTTATAGACAAAATAGATAGAAGCTTCAATGTTTTTTCTTATTTTAAAAAAATTATGTTTTTTAAAATCATACGATATACTAGTCTTTTTCATATTTTCTTTTTCCTTTCCTTTCCTGAAATAATTTGAAATAAGAAAGGATATAATAAATATTATTATTAAATAACTAATTTTTTTAAATTTCATTTTCTTAAATTTTAATATAATCATGAAATACTATACTCATTCTTTACTTTTCGCTTTTCTAATGTTAAAAATTATATTGTCCAAAAACTAGCACATCTAGATTTTTAGCTTTAGCTTTTTTTAACTCAACATTTAATTTACTATCATCTTCAATTTCAGATAATAATTCGAAAGGAAGAAGATAAACAAAACTATTTTCATCAAGTAAATCTCCAAAAAAGAAAAGACCATCTAAGGATAAATTGGTAAAAACATCATCTTTGATTTCTTGATAACTTATAACATCTCCTGTCTTAAAATTAAATAATGTACTAATAAAAAAACCTTCTTTTTCAAATATAAAACTCAAATAATTTGTATTTGATTTAAAGTCAAAATGCCTAAAAGCATAAGATTTTTTTCTTGTTTTACTCAAAAAATCAAATGCATTTTTAAAAGTAGAGGTTTCATAAAAATCATTCGGAAGTCCTGAGTTTGCATAATTAATATAAAATTTATTTTTGATTCCATTCTTTAACGAATACTCATAAATATAATTCTTAGTACTGTCCCATAAATAAAAATAATCTAATGAGCTTGTTTTCAATATATGGTTAGATGTTAAAAAATTAAAATAGCCAGTTGTATTTTTATCAATTGGTAATAAGTCATCTATTATTTCATTATTTTTACTATTGTAGACAACAAATAAACCTTTATTATTTTCAGCAATAGTATGCCCCATATATAAAATAAAAGTGTTATGATTAATTATCTCAAAAGATTGGCAATAAAAATTTAAATTAATCGAAGACTTTAAGTTTAAGTTTCCATCTAGTATATATATTTTAAAAACTTCTCTATCTAATACATAAATCACTCCATCAAACACCTTCATTTCATTCATCCCTTTGAGGGGGCTAATAACTTCTTCGCTTTCAACACTTAATTGTTTAATTATATTACCGTTAGAATCTATTACAGAAATCATTGATGGGGATTGAACAATCAAATTATTATTTAATTTTTGAACTCTTTTTACTTTACCTATCATTTGAAAATCATGGTTTTTTATAACCATAATCCTTTGATTTTCTGAAATCTGTGAAAGATTTATTGTTTTTTTAACGCCTTTAAGAACTTCTATAGTTGGTGTTATAGAGTTGTCTTTTTTACAATTAGTAAAAACAGACATTATTAATATAAGAATAAATATATTTTTCATTTTTTTAGATAAGAGGTTATAACTTGATAGTTTATGTTAGTATAAGGGTATACTTTACATGTGTTAATAAGTTTTGGCAAAGATGATTCTAAACTTGAATTTATATAGAATATCTTGTTAACAAAGATTATTTGGATATTGGATTTGTAAAAAAATCATAGCAAATACAAAACCTACTACCCAAATAATCTTAATAATAATAATAATTAAAATGGACAAGTAGCAGCCCCACAATCAGAAGCAAAATCGCCTTTACAGCAATATTTTGTGCCTTCAGCATTTCCATACAATTCTCCCTTACCTGGATCAATTTCTGAAGCTCTAGCATTTTGAGGAACAAAACTGAATCCAACACCTAACATCATAGAGAATGCTAACCCTATAGTAAACAAATTTTTCTTTAAGTTTTTCATTTTAATAAATTTTACAATCTACATTTTTGTGTAGATCTAGTTAAACAATACAAACTCAAAACTATTTTGAGTATGTTTTTAATAAATTGTAAAAAAGAATGTGCGCAATTTTTAAAACATTCTTTCTTTTTTTGCTAGCAATTCTTAAATACAAGTGATCTGCTTCTATTTAAAAACAGCGTAAACCTAAAAAATTATTTCTCAGTATTTAGTATAAATTCTTCTAAGTAAGTCGATATTTATAAATATCATGTGTTAAATTGATTATTCACTTTAATAATATTTATTTATAATATTATAATATTTTTGGTAGTCACCACTTGATTCAATCTCATGTATTGTTATCTTTTTTTCAATCTCTATAAAAAGAGGCTTATAATAGTTATCGCTTTTAACTAATAAACCAGTTTTAATAAAGTCATCAAGTTCTTTATTTTTTACTTTTATTTTTGCTTTTAACTCCTCTAGTGTATCTTTATCTAACATTGTAAGTACTTTTGATTCTAAAAAAAGTAAAATGATTTTTTCTGTTGTATTTTTTTCATTTAAATAACCAATAATTCTATTCACGCAAAATGAACAGGAATTATTTGGCAATATAATTACCAATGAAGGTTTAGTTACTGTTATCTCATTCTCTTTCAGAAAATTAAGTACAGTTTCTTCCTTGTTTGATGTAACACTACACGAAAACATAAGTAAAGAGAGTAATATTACTATATATCTTTTAATCATAACTTACTTGTATAAATTTCAGCATATCCTCATTTTCCTTAACATCTATATACTGAGACTTGAGAGACAAAAACAATCCCTTTTCTGTAATAAAACAGAAATAACCACTTACTTCTTTTGGTAAATCTACCTCTCCAATATATTTGAAATCATAATCTAAAACTATCATTGACATTTTCATGTCAGACATTTTAATCTTATCATATTCAGCTGTTAAAGGAAGGTGATATGCGAACCTATAATATCTTTTATTATAGGTGTCATCTAACAAATAAGTATAATAACCATTCTTATAATAGTTTAACTTTGCTCTTACTGAGTTTTCAGTACCTGGTTTTAAACTTGGAATTTCATTTAAATATTTACTTTTTGCTAAATACTTATTATTATAATTTCCATTTATATCACTAGAATAAATATATTGTGACTTATTAAAGCTAGAGTAGATTGAGTCGTTTTTAACTATAAAAGACACATTTAATAATTCTTTTTTCCATGATTTATTTAAATATTCTTCAGGGTAATTTAAAATTTTCTGAAATTTTTCAGTAACTAAATCTAACTTTAATAATAATCTAGCATTTGAAGTAAAATCATTATTACTTTTTAAAAACTCTGTTCCAGGAAAAAACACACTCTTTTTATAAGAAACCGCTTTGCGAGTAGTAAACAGATTTAAATTATAATCTTCTGGTGTGTTATATTTTTTAATTAAATTCTCTTTATTAAACAGAAATAATTTGTGTTTATAACTACTTGCTATAAATAATGAGTCTTGGTTATAAAAATGAAACCCTGTTCCAATACCGATTCCTTTAGGACCTACTCTTTCAAACTTTAACTTAGCTCTCCAAGTATTATCAACTGTATTATATTGGTAAATTTCTGACAACGGAAAATCAGAATTATTAAAAAAATCATCAACATTATTATATGACCAATAAACTTCTTGAATACTTGTACCAACTGGTATTTTAATGTTTAAAGTATCAATTATTTTAAAGTTTAATTCTTTATGATTAAAATGTTTCTCTTTTTTACAAGAAGAGAGTATAAAGGCTAATAAACATAATATTGATAAAATTCTATATTTCTTCATCTTATAAAAAATTAAAAGCGGTAGAAAAAATTAATAACTCTACCGCTGAATTATATTACTTAAAATCTCAATTTACGAATGAGAGATTTATAATTATTTAGAAATCATAAGAGTCCTAGGCCCATCTCCTTCCATACAATCTGTACCAGAACCATCACAAACCCAGATTGTATGAGATTGTGTTTCAAATTCAGAAAACACATAAATTGGTTCTCCTTGTGATACATTTGCATTAGCTATATTTGGAATAAAGCTAAACGCTGCTACGATTAAAAGCGGTGCGCCTAATAAAGCGCCAAAAATCTTTTTTTTCATTTTAATAAATTTTACAATCTACCTTTTTGTGTAGATCTAGTTAAACAATAGCATACTCAAAACTATTTTGAGGATGCTTTTCATTAATTGTAAAAAAGAATGGCATGCAATTTTTAAAACATTCTTTTTTTTGCTAGCAATTTTTAAATACAAGTGATCTGCTTATTTTTAAAAACATGGTAAACCTAAAAAATTATTTCTCAGTTTTAGCATAAATTTATCTGAGTAAGTCGATATTTATAAATATCGAGTACTAAAGCACTTGTTTATATTGATAATAGAACAAAGCTGTTTTTTTTCTGAAAAGGAAGTAGTAAGTTCGTGTATTATTAAATTGGCTGTAAAAAAATGAAATTCTCCCCTTTTAAGGTTTTTATCCTATTTATTGTACTTAGTTTTTTAGGGCTTAGTATTGTTTCTAAGCTATCTGTTCGTTTAAACCCCAGTGCTACGCTGCCAAGTATTACAGTGAGTTACAGCTGGTCAAGTGCATCTCCATATAGTTTAGAAAAAGAAATTACTGCAAAATTAGAAGGTAGTTTTGGTATTATTAAAGGGGTTACCAATATCAACTCCAAGTCTTCTAAAGGAAATGGATACATTACGTTAGAATTTGATAAGTTTACGAACATTAGTGCCGCACGATTTGAAGTTGCTACTAAAATTCGTCAATTATATAAAAAATTACCAGAAAAGGCGAGTTATCCAACAATTAGTGTAAACTCTCCTGAAGATAGTGAGAATGAGCGTGCGTTCTTGTCGTATAGTATTAACGCTCCTTATACTTCATTTGCAATTCAAGAGACCGTAAAAAACAGTATTGAGCCTCAAATTAGCACATTGGTTGGAGTTGATAAGATTAACACATATGGAGCTAAGCCAAAAGAATATGTTATTTCGTACGAAAATTCACAATTGCAGAAATTATTTATTAGCAAGAATGAAATTATTACTGCCATACAACAACAATTCTCTAAAGAAAGTTTAGGCGAAATTAATTATCAAAGTGCTTTTATCACATTGTCATTAAGTGCTGCTACAAAACTAAGCTGGCATATCCCTATAAAAAAAGTTAAGAATAGAATTGTGTATTTAGATGACATTGCCACCATTGAAATTACAGAGCAAGAAGCTTCAAATTACTACAGAGTTAATGGAAAAAATGCCATTACTTTTTCTGTATATGCAACTAAAAATGCCAATACTATTGTTTTAGCAAAACAAGTAGCAAAAAAGCTACAGGAAATTAAATTACTAATACCTAAAGACTATACAATAACAGAAACTTATAATGCTACTGAGTATTTAGAAAAAGAACTGAGTAAAATTTACGAACGTGCTAGTTATACCGTAATAATTCTTTTACTTTTTATTTTATTAGTAAGTAAGAGTATTCGTTATTTAACCATTACTGTGCTTAGTTTAATTGCCAATTTAAGTATTGCTTTCTTATGCTATTACCTTTTAGAGGTAGAGATTCAGTTATACTCTTTAGCTGGTATTACAATTTCTTTAGGGTTGATTATTGATAATAGTATTGTTATGATTGACCACATAAAAAAATTAGGAAATACAAATGTAATTATTCCTATTCTAGCTTCTACATTGACTACTGTTGGTGCGCTGTCAATTATTTATTTTTTAGATGACAAATACAAAGTAAATTTGATTGATTTTGCATTGGTAATTATTATCAATCTTTCAGTTTCTTTACTAGTTGCGTTGTTTTTAATCCCTGCATTGTTAAAGAAAATTCCTTTAAAAGAAACAAAGCCTAAAAAATGGGGAATCGTTTTACAAGAAAAATTCTATACAACTTACTCAAGCATTCTTTCCTTTTTAATTCGTTTTAAAAAATCATCGATCACAATTATTATTTTAGGTTTTGGAATTCCTTTTTTTCTACTTCCACAAAAAATGGAGAAAAACAACACCTTTTTTGAAAAAACATACAATACAACCTTAGGAAATGAGTGGTATCGAGAAAATGTAAGACCATATTTAGACACCTATTTAGGTGGAAGTTTTAGATTGTTTAATGCTTATGTTTTTGGCGATGCATATTATGGCAGAAATGAAGAGACTAAATTATATGTAACTGCATCTATGGAAAAAGGTGCAACAGTGCATCAAATGAATGAAGCATTTTTAGTAATAGAAAATTATTTGAATCAATTTTCTGAAATAAAACAATTTATAAGTTCTATAAATAGTGGTAATTATGCACGAATGGAAATTGCATTTAAAGAGGAATTCAAAGAATCTTCTTTTCCATTTGTTTTAAAAGCTAGATTGGTTAGAAAGGCATTAGATTTAGGAGGAATTGATTGGCGTGTGTATGGTGTTGGAAACGGTTTTAGTAATGGAGGAGGTTCAAATGATCCTATTAATTTTTCTGTAGAAGCCAAAGGTTATAATTATAATAATTTAAACGCTTGGGCAGATACTTTAAAAGTAGCTTTAGAGAAACATCCAAGGATTCAAAATGTTTTAGTAAAAGAGAATACCTATTACACGAGAAAGCCTTCCTATGAATATCAATTCACATTAGATAAAGAAAAATTAGCAATGGCTAATAGCAATCCATCAAAAGTTTTTAATGAGTTAAAAGAGTTAACGCTTTCAAAAAGCGCTAGTATTTCATTAAATATTGATGGAACATATATGCCAATTCGTTTTGTTTCTAACAATTCTAACAACTATGATATTTGGGCAATCAAGCAGACACCTATTGACAGCATAAACAACCCAATCATATTAAATGATATTGCTGAAGTAACACAACTAAGAGAAGAAGAAAATATTTACAAAGAAAATCAAGAGTATATACGATTGGTACAATTTCAATATACAGGATCTGCAAAATTTGGTGCAAAATTTTTAGATGAAAAATTAAAAGAATTACACGTTAAGTTACCTTTAGGCTATCAGTTTGAAAAAGCAGGTAATAGATGGTTTTTAAGCGACGATAAAAACAATAATTATTTATTTTTATTAACTCTAGTCTTAGTAATCATTTACTTTATTTGTGCGATTTTATTTGAAAGTTTTAAACAACCATTTATTATATTAAGTGTAATTCCGATTTCGTTTATAGGTGTCTTTTTAACATTTTATTTGTTTGATTTTAATTTCGACCAAGGAGGTTTAGCCAGTTTTGTATTGTTAAGTGGAATTACGGTAAATGCTTCAATCTTTATTATAAATGGATTTAATAAACTAAAAAAAGAACATCCAAATCAAAATTATTCAGCACTTTATTTAGAAGCTTTTAAGCAAAAGATATTTCCAATTATCTTAACCATAGTTTCTACAATTTTAGGTTTTATCCCTTTTGTAAAAGACGGACAGAATGAAGTGTTTTGGTTTGCATTAGGTGCAGGAACTATTGGCGGGTTGCTATTTTCTTTATTAGGGATTTTATTTTATTTACCCATTTTTACTTTAAAAAAGAATTTATTTGGGATTACCCTAATTGCTGTAATAGCGATTGGGTCTTCATTTGGTTTTAGCATCCAAAATGCTAACGCTAACGCTTCAGAAACTGACACATATTGTTATTCAGAACAAGTAGTTAAAATTGGTGCGGGATACTGGAAATGTCAACCTTCCGCTCCTTGTGTTTGGATAGAAAACAGGAAAGGTAAAGGCACACAGTCTTTATGTACTTCTTAAAAGTAATTTTACCCAATGGATATTAACTTCTCCATTGGGTTTTTATATAATATAGCTTTATGAAAAAAATTTTAAAAATTTCTATTATACTACTTCTTTTTTCTTGTAAAGAAAGAGTTAATAATCAACAACAGACTAAAGTTACATCTTTTGAAAAAGTTGTTGATTTAAAAGGCGAAACCATTCTTAAAGGTAATTTTTCAGATTTGATTGGGATCAATGTTATTGATACCCTATTAATGTTTAAAAAAATTTCAAAAGAAACAGTTTATGAAATCTACAATATAAACTCTTTAAAATATTTAGGAGATTTAGGAGTGAGAGGAGACAAACCAAATGCTTGGTTACATCCTGTTTATTCTGGACAATATAGTAAGTCCGAAAAAGATATTAGTTTGTGGGTAAATGATGGTATTAAAGGTCAAATGTCATTAGTTAATATTACAGAAGTATTAAAGAAAAAGGATCCAACTCCTATTTTAAAGAAAATAATAAATGTACATCCAAAAGCATATCTTCAACAGCATGCTTTGTTTATTAATGACTCTGTTTTAATAGGTGATTCAGGCTATACAGACCCAAAAAGAACAAGAGTTAAATCATTTAACTTTAATTCAAATGAAATTATAAATAGCTCAGGTCTTTTTCCTGAAGTAAAAAACAGAAACAAGCTAAATTCTACAGATTTATTTTATCTATACCTCAATAATATCAAATTAAAAAATAATTACATCGTAAGTGCAATGAGCTCATTAGATAGGATAGACATTTTTGATTTGGATTTAAATTTAACTAAAACTATTATTGGAAAAGATTCTCCAGAATTTCTTGACGAGAAAACCCTAATCAAAGACGATGATAATACAGGCGGTACATTTATCTACAACAAAGAATTTTTCTTAAGTGAAAAATATATTTTTACATTATATATAAATTCTCTTGAAAGTGATTTCTATGAAAAATCTAGCCCTGTAGAAATTAGAGTATACGATTGGAATGGAAACGGAAAATTTAAGCTAAAAATACCTGATCATCTTTCTTCATTTTCTATTGACTTAAAAAATAAATGGATTTATGGCTTGGACAAGTTAAATGAAAAAATATTAAGATACAACATAAATAATTTTTTAAATGAGTAGGAATAAAATTACCATATTAGTAATCATCTTTTTAGCTACAATAATTTTTGGCTATTATTTTTCAAAAATGAATAATAATACCTCTCAAATTTTTACGTTTAAAACCAACATAAGTTTTAATTCAGATCTTAATAATTTTGGAGAGATAAAACAAGATTCAAAAGCTAATTATTATTTTGTATATGAAAATATTGGAGCAAAAAACTTTATAATCAATGATGTAAAAAGCAGTTGTGGGTGTACAATTCCAATATGGTCAAAAAAAGAATTGCTCCCAGGTAATAAAGATAGTATTCTTGTCAGTTATAACACTTCAAAACCTGGTTATTTCTCAAAAGAAGTTTTAATATTTTCTAACAGTGTAAATAGCCCAAGTACACTTTATGTTAAAGGAACTGTTATCCCGAAAAAAAACTAGTTGAAAGCTCTTTTTTTAGAAAACACTTTAATCATTTTACCTTGAATGTATGATTCTGGAACAAAACCAAAACTTCTAGAGTCTAAAGAATTGTGTCTGTTATCTCCAAGCATAAAATAATAGTTATTCTTAAAGTGGTATGTAATTGTTTCGTTATTTTTTAAATTAATTGTATCTCCTTCAAACTTATAGATAAGTACTTTATAAAAAAAGATGTTTTCTATGGATAACTGAATTGACATTCCTTTTTTAGGAATCACAATTTCTCCATAATTATCTCTAGTCCAAACTTCTTGTTTTTCTATTGGAAATAATGGGTAATTGAAGTTAGGTTTTTCATAAATATTTCTTTGATACTTGCTTTTTTCTAATGAAGATAGCTCTAAAAATTCTTGATTAGAAAACTCCTTAAAAACACGAACTCTATTTTTGTTTTTCCAAACATATTTGTGTGTGTATGTTTTCTTCTCTTGTAATACCTTTCCATTAATAAAAACTTTTGAGTCTATTATTTTAAAAGTATCTCCTGGCATTCCAATAATACGTTTTATTAAAAGTTTATCAGAATCACCTACAGCCTTAAAAACTACAATATCTTCCCTTATAAATTTCTTAAAAGAAGGTAATTCTTTATACAAATTATATTCTTTTTGAGGTTGCTTAAATAAAGATCCAATAACAGGAGTATTTCTAAAATGGTTGGGCACTTTAACACCATAGCTAATTTTATTAACTAATACATAATTACTAGGAAACAGCGTTCTTTCCATCGAACTTGATGGAACAAAATAAATATCGAATAAAAACGTACGTAATAATATTGCTATTAGAATAGGAAGAGAAATTATATAAAAATATTTTATAATTATAAATACCCTTTTTCTAAGTTTATTCTTAAGAGTTATAGCAATAGAGTTCGTAGAAAAACTATCTAGAATGATAAACAATAATACAGAAAAAAAAAATAATTTTGACCAAATAAAAAATAGCACGACAAATATGCTATTTATAACAAAAAAACTATTTTTTATTTTTCTTTTCATAAGGACAAATGTACCTCTCTATTGTGTAAAATAAGTAAAAAAATCAATTTAGATAATTTACACTCTTTATTGATTCGCAATTTTTTCTGCCATTAATAATGCATTAAATGCATTTACGATGCTCCCTGATTTTGACAAACTCGAAAAAGGAACTAACTTCTTCTCCCGACCAACCCGAATCTCAACATCAACATCATATTTCACTCCTGAGTTTATAATAATATTTTTTATTTGAGAAACTGTTAAATTTGGATAATACGAATATAATAAAGCGGCTACACCAGCTACTGTTGCAGAGGATAGTGATGTGCCAGAATCATACTCGTACTTGTTATTCGGAAATGCTACGTATAAATTTTCTCCAGGAGCAAAAATATCAACATGTTTATTGCCATAATTTGAGTAATAATAGACTAAGTTTTTAGTTAACTTTTGTGAAGTTCCTCCAATCAATAAAAAATTATCTGAAACTTCTTTCCCATTTTTACCAATATCAGTAGGATAATTTTTTGATATCTCATTTAAATTCAAGTACTCATTCCCTGCTGAAGACATCAGTAATACATTATGCTTTTCTGCGTATTTAAAAGCTTCCTGTACCCAATCTTCATGTAACGATAAACTCTTGCCAAAACTCATATTAATTACCTTGGCTCCATTATCAACTGCATACCTTATTGCCAATGCCAAATCTTTGTCGGTAACTTCTCCGTTGGTAAAAACAGTAATTGGCATAATTTTAATATTATCTAATTTAAAGCTCGTAATTACACTTGATACTTCTGTTGCATGAACAAACAAATCTAAATAATCATTTACAATATTATTTCCATAGTTTGTATCATTAATATCTTCTAAATCATCACCAATTAATTTTCTTTCATTATATGATAAGCTTAACAGCTTATCAATTCTTTCTTGAGCTTTTAACTTTCCTAACTCCATGCTTTTTTGACTGTACTTAGATTGCATGAAATTTGTGTAAATTAAAGTATACCTATGCAACTCTTTATCATTTGGATAAATTTTCTGTAAGCTGTCTAAATCTTTTTTAGTATAATTATTGTTTGGAAAGTACTTTAATAAGCCTTTTTCAAGGTTTTTCCTATTTTTCAAAAGCATATTTGCATATCGCAATTGCGATTTTGCATATTTCATCCTTTTATCATATGTGTTTTTAGCTCTAGTGTATAAATTAAACAATAGTGAATCTTTAGGTGCGATATCTACCTCTTCTTTATCCTTAAATAAGTGAGCGTATTTTTTTAATATTCTAGTATACTCATAGCTAGTGTAATTGGTGTTTTCTCCTTTTTTATTTCCTAAAAAATTCCATCCATTTACATCATCTATATAACTATTCTTATCATCGTCTATTCCATTATTAGGGGTTTCTTTTGAATTTTTCCAGATATAGTCTTTTAAACGCTCATGATTGGTGTCGATTTTAGAATCTAAAACAGCAATAATGACTTTCTGACCTTTCTTATCTATTAACAAACTGTCTTTAGCTCTTCGGAGGCTTATTCCTGGTATAGTATCTATTACAATATCTTTTAAATACCAAGCCTGCTTCTCTTCAACAGATAAATTCGTTTTCTTTTTTTGACTAAATGATTGTTTGGAAATAGAAATAAAATCTTGCTTTTTTTCACAACTAATATTTAACAAAAAACATATTGAAATAAGTGTTATGAAAGACTTATCTTGCATAAAAAATTATTTATTAAAAATAAATACTAAAAAATCTTTAGACACACTGTGTTGTAGGGTAATTTACTGTTTGTTCAGCTGGAACATCTCTTGCACTACCACTTACACATTTCATAGCATCATCTGTTACTGTTTCTCCACCATCAGTTTCATAACCTCCTTTAATTTTTGAAAGGCTATTTAAATTCATAATTCTAAATTTGTTTAAAGATAGTTTTTTCATAATTCTAAAATTTAAGTTATTAATGAAAACAAACATAACTATCTCATTGATTTAAATGCATAAATAATTAAGCATAGTAGTCGATATTTATAAATATCGACTACTTTCTATGTGTATTTTAGCTATTTTTCTTTCTTTTCTCCAGTTCTTTTATAAAATACGACGGTTGAATTCCATTTATTTTATAAAAAGCTTTCGAAAAAGATTCCGAATTATTAAAACCAACTTCTTCAGCAATTGCTTTTATTGTGTATTTCCTAAAAATATCGTTGGTTTTTAACTGATTTGTTGCAAACTCTATCCTTAAATTATTGATATATTTTGCAAATGACATCTTTTTATATTCATTAACAACTTTTGAAAGATAACTTGTATTAGAGTCAAACTCCTTAGCTAAATTTTGCAAGGTTATTTTTGTAGAAATATATTTACTCTCTTTCTCAAACTCATTTAATTGAAACAAAATCTTTTCAACAATCTCACCAGGGATATTTATCTTTTTAAGATTTACGTTAACATTCAATAATGGGTTCCTATTTCCTACGGGCTTTACACTCTCATTTATCAAATTATTAAATCTCTTTTTATATAATATTCTTTTTTTATTTTGATAAAAGAGAGAAATTAAGCTTAATAATAAAACTATTAATAAAGCATAAAAATAATTCCAATACTTTTTTTCGTTAACTGTAAGATTTTTAATTATTTCCTCTTTTTCTTTCATTAATCTAGGAATTTCAAATTCTTTGATTATATTTTTATTCAAATACAACTCATTCAAATGCAATATACTATCTAACTTCATTAATTGGTTTATATAAATCAGTTGATTTTTTAAATCTTTTTTTTCTTTGTAATAATTAATTAAATATTCATAACTATCACGCATTACAGGTAGAAGATCTCTTTTTTTTATAAAAATAGTATCAACGATTTTAAAACTAGATATTGCCTGATTTTCTAAATTGATTTTAGCATACGATTTTCCTAAATAGTAATTTGCTTCTGCATAATTAACTTTATCATTAACTGACTTAAATAATTTTGATGCTAATTTCAAACTATCAATTGCATGTTGATATTCTCTAGCTAAATAATGGGTAGTCCCTTGATTTAACACAAAAAAAATATATTTTCTTTTTTCATTAAATAATAAGGACTCTTTAGTTCCTAATTTATTATAAAAACTAGCAGAATCTAACTGTTCCAAATAATTAAATGTATTTGCTAAAGCATAAATTGAATTCAAATAATACTTATTTGAACGACCTCTATGATATTTTTTTGAAAAATAGAAATTTTCTTTATTTATTTTCAATGCTCCATAATGATCTCCCGTTCTATCTTTTAAGACACCAATGCTGTAATTTGCTTTGTACTTTAGAAACTTATTTTCTGTATGCTTCAATACCAATAAATAATTATCTAATGATCTTTTAAAATCTCTTAATGAATAGAGCAAACCTCCCTTCTCTAAATAAACGGATGCAGTAAAAAAATCATATTCCTTTTTATCTTTACTAATACGAATTATACTATCCAAGTATTTAATTTTTGTTTCCTTACTTGACTTAAACAAGGTTGAAATAAGCTGATAACCTACAATTAACTCCTTTAAATTATTTTCTTTTCTTGCCTTTTCTATCAACTTATTTGCATAAAAATATTTTTTACTCTGCTCTTTACTCTTTCTAAATAATTGATGAAATTCATTATACGTTTTAACAAGCATAGTATCTTTTTGTTGCTGCCCAGAAACACTTAATGAAAAAACAGAGAATACCGTTAATGTAAATAAGAGTGTTTTAGTTTTTAGCATAACGAGATCTATTGTTCTTATATAAAAAGTCGTAAATAATCATTTCTTGTAATCTTTGTTGAGATTTAAAACTTCGATTAATTGTCATATGAATAAAACTTCCAAGCACATCTTCAATATTAACCTCTTTGTGGTTTTGCTTCTGTAATGACATATATTTATAAAAGCAGTTAAATTTTTCTTTACTGTTTAAAATTTTTTTTTCTTCAACTTTATAGTTTTCAATATCATCTAAAAATTTTCTATATTTTTGACCTAATATTTTTTTGTTAGCTCCATCTATTCTAAACTCATTTTTAAATGCTAATTGCCTCTCATTTAAAAAATTTAACCTTTTAACATCTTCAAATTCAATTGAATTTATTAAATCTGTTAACAAATTAAATACTTTTATAAACAATTGTTTGTTGTTCCCTTTTGATTGTTCAATTATTTTTAACACATCTTGACTATCATAGAAAAAATATGATTCTGCGATTTGAATAGTACTTGAACCATATCTACTCAATTCTCTTTTATAAGTAGCAATTTGAAAATCCCAAATTTGATTACTATTAAGTAACGGTAATAATTCCTCTTTTACTTTTAATATTAAATCCCCTAAGTATTTTTGTTCAGTTAAATGAAATCGAATACGCAAATGTGATTCTGGGTCTGAATATCGAATAAAAAACCATTTATCTATAATATCACCTTCTAATAACTTAATAACTAAAGGATTAATTATGTTTAATAAAATATCATCCGCCGTTTTTTCTCCGCAATATAACTTATAGTACAACCATTCACTTCCTGGTATAAATGTTCTTTCAATTTTCTTTCCAACCACTTTTATTCGCTTTTAATTTTGCTTCATTATAGAATGAAATCACAAATTGATTACAAAATGACTCTTGATTGTTACAGTTAACTATTTCTTTTTCACCAAACAAAAATTCCTCAAGTACAAACCTCTTTTTCTTTTTAACGCTCTCCTTTAGCATACGTAAAGAAGACTGGTTATTTAAATTTATCAAAAGCTTATTATCCCCTTCAACTAACTCAACAAATTGAGGAATTTTATTTTCACCTCTCCATCGCACAACTTCTGACATTGTTATTGTAGGCTCAAAAATTATTCCAATATCAGAAACCTTAATATTCCATCGAGCTTTAGAAAATATTAAATCTTCATATTCAACTCTAGGTAAAAAGGTGTTATTTAAAAAAATAGAATTCCAACGAAACCCTATACTTCCTCTTTTATTATCCGTTTGTAATTCACACAAAAAATGATATAAAGGCAATGAATTCCCTTTATAATTATGAGCATTCCCTAACCTAGGAAGTATCTCTTTTTTGAAACTTTTAGATTTCAAAATAATTTGATTCCCTCTCATAGAGATAAGAATATCCTCTATTGAAATTTGACAATCTTTATGAACACTTGAGTTTCCTAAATATGGAATTTCATGTTTTCTTATTGTAGGTCTTTGCAAAACATTGCCCGTTCTAGCCTCTGGTAAATGTATAATTTCTGCAAGAATTTTATTCGGATTTAGTTCTTCTTCTACTTGAACAATTTCATTTAAATGATTACGCAATTCCTTATTACCATGACCAAACCTACCTAATAAATTTGTAGCAGTACTTCCTGAAACTCCATTAATAAAAATTTTATTGCATTCTTGATTTGAATAAATTTCTGCTATTCCAGAAAAAGTATCAGGTAAATCGTTCCAATTTTCAGGAAAACCTTTAAAATCATCATCTATTAATAAAACAGAGTAATCATCATTTTTTATCGCTTCAGTATATTTATCAAAAAGTAAAATATCAATACTAGACCATGTAATGTCTTTACTATTTTTTCTTGCTTCTTCTGTATTTAAATCATCAATCAAATAACCACCTATAGTTTGTTTTTTTCCAAATCCAATACCGATTTCAGCATCTAAAACAAAATTTAAAGACATCTCGTTTTCCTCATACCTACTTCTAAAATTTCTTTTAAATTCATCTAAATTTGAATTTGTGGGAGAGTTCGTAATTTTATTAAAAATTGTAAACGCTTTTTTTAACTGTTTTTTAATCTTAAAACCTAAAGTGTTCTCTTTAAAAGAACTAAAACTATCTGTTTGCAAAAGATGTTTACTCTTTAATTCTGGGATTTTGTTTTTTGCTTTTTCAATTATTTCTTTATAATGATCAATTGAATTCCCAAATTTGTCATCCAATCTATTTAAATGTAATTGTAAGTCTAATAATTCATTTTTTATCTTACTGTTTTTAGGCAATTTGTGCACCAAATCACTAAAAAAATCTTCTCCTGTTATTTTCAATCCTAACTCAGAAACTAAAATTTGATTTATTATTAATTCATTTATAAAAGAATTCGCTTCTTTAATTGTAATTTCCTTTTTAGAAAGAAACATTGTAAGCTCAAGAATTGTTTTTCCGTCTGCTACCTTTTTTAGAACTTCTTCTAAATATGTAGTTAGAACAATACCTTCAACTGTATAACTCCTTTTATTATCTTTTAGGGTATACTCAATATATCTATAATGATCTCCTACTTTATATAAACTTGTATTGGGGTAAAATTTTAATCGTTCTTTAACTTGGTTATCTTTTAGTAATTCATTCACTAAAAGTGATAAAAAACTCATGTCAAATCGAGTTATTCTTTGATAATCTTGAATAGGATTTAATTCAATTTTTATTTCTTTTGAAAATTCACCAACACTACAGGTTGCAAATAGACCAAAAGGTGTACAACGAGTTGAAATTCTAGTTGCATATTTTAAAATAGATATTTTGAGTTTTTCTGTTTTTTTAAAATCTTTTAATGCTCCTGTTTTCCATTTTTTTATTTGAAAATATAAATCAGGTGAAGCAAGAAAAATGGCTTCAACAAATAGTTTGTTTTTTAATAATTCAAAATAGTCTTCATCTTCAATACTATTTTTTTTATAAATATTTTGAATAAAAGAAATTGAAAACAACGGAGTTCTCAAACAATAACTATTAAATATATTATAGGGGATTAACATTTAATTAAGCATATTTTTTACCTCAAATATACTTTTTTTAGTAGAATGGGATATTTTAACTATTATTTAATCGACATTTATAAATATCGACTACCATTGTTTGTCTAAAACTAATAATAACAGTTGATTTGTATAAATTCTATGAAAAAGGAAAATTCTATTAAAAAAATTTGCTGTGAAAATAGAATAAAACTATTCCTCTCTATAGTTACAGCAATGTATATAGAGAGGAACTTTTATTTAACCCTTTTTTATTAAACAAATTTTGAAAAAATTTCCTAACTATAAACAACCAGAATCTAAAGATTGCGGCTCCACGTGTATTAAAATGATTGCCAAATATTATGGTAAAATTATAAATACACAGCAATTACGTTCTTTAAGTGAAACCACAAGAGAAGGAAGTAGTTTAATGGGGTTAAGTGATGCTGTAGAATCTTTAGGACTTAAATCATTAGGTGTAAAACTGACTTATGAAAAATTACTAGAAGTTCCATTACCATGTATTGTTCATTGGAATAAAAACCACTTTGTAGTTGTTTATAAAATAAAAAAAAACAGTTTATGTTTCTGACCCAGCACATGGATTAATTACTTATACAAAAGATGAGTTTATAATTCGTTGGATTGGAAATAACGCAACAGATAAAACAGAAGAAGGAATTGTATTGTTGGTTGAACCAACACCATTATTTTATCAATCAGATTTTGATAATGATGAAAAATTTGGTTTTCGCTTTATTTTTAAATACCTATTTAAGTACAAAAGGTTTATTGTTCAACTAATAATCGGTTTACTTGCTGGTAGTTTATTACAATTAATTCTTCCATTTTTAACTCAAAGCATTGTTGATGTTGGTATAAAAAATCAGGATTTAAACTTTGTGTATTTAGTACTTTTTGCGCAATTATTTTTATTTGTAGGAAAAGCTTCTTTAGAGATTATAGGAAGTTTCCAACATGCATTTTAGCTTCTTTAAACTTATGGAATGTAGACTTTGTATATTCCTTATCAATAAGCTTTTCCATCTTATTATTATGCAGTATAAAGACCTCTAAGAGGCTTTTGTTATCTTTAGTACTTTCACCTTTAAACTGCAAATACACACCCCCTACATCAAAGCTTTCACTGTTGACTTGTAGACATAAAAAAGCCTGATTAATTTCTTGTTTAATCAGGCTTAGTTGGTTGTTTATAAAATTTTTATCATCTGGAATAAAAGCTTTTTGTTTCTTACTACTCCAGTAATCTGGGTTAATAAATAACCCAGTAGAAAATTGCTTTCTCTTTTCATTAAATGTTAATCTACAATAAATCGGAGAAAGATTTTTTTTGTTCTTCCTACTTATTGCTATTACGAATAGTAATTTCATTATTTTGTTCATTGTCTTTTTTTTGTCTTTTAAATTCAGGGATAAGTTCAGAAACATTATACTTTTTTAAGGAGTCTTGGGTGTTTTCAAAACCTAAATTTTCTAGCAATGTTTTTTCTTTGTTAATATTATAAGAATTCTCTATTGAAAATATTATTCTTTTCAGAAAACGATTATTTATGCCTAAGCTAATAAACTTAACTTTCCTTTCCATTTCTTTTTCTATTACGAGTCTAAATTCTCTTTCATGTTTGTAAGATGAATCTTTTAAAAACATATACTCATCGGATAACTTTTCAGAATAGTCGACAAATCCTGCTTTAAAATCAATATTAGAATGTATTAATGCTTCTTTTAGTTCAACCCATTTAACTGACACCTTCATTCCTAATTCTCCATCTATGTGAGAATAATTATTCCACATAAACCTACTTTCTTCTGTTTCATTTGTAGAAGCAAACCAGCAGGATACAAAATGTCTTCTCCTTTCTTTTATGTTTTCCTCCACTAAATTTTTATCAAATTCTGAATCTGAATAACCTTTAATAATAGATGATCTTGCACAATCATTTTCAACTATTTCTCCTCCAGAATCTATAACCCTATTATTATACTGAGCCATTAAATTTACAGCTTGTTTTAAGTTTTCAATTTTGTAATTCCATCCTTCTAAACCATCAGAAAAAGTATCTACTCTACTGAACCTAATAATCATTTCTTCCTCGCTAATAGTGTTTACTAAAAACTTTGAAGAAAAATACCTGTGCAACCAAATTGATTCTTCTTTTTCAATTTTACCATTAATAATTTTTACTGACATATATTTATTTCTAAAATAGTTTATTATCTGCAACCTAAATATAAAAAATGCAACCCTAATTGTAGCCCTTTTTTACCAAAAAAGTTGGCAAGTTGACTATTAGTAATTTGAAGAATTGAAGTATCGCTGGATTTACTGCATAAAAAAAGAGCAATCATTTCTGATTACTCTTGTTTTGTAGCGGGAATTGGACTCGAACCAATGACCTTCGGGTTATGAGCCCGACGAGCTACCTACTGCTCTATCCCGCGATTTGGACTGCAAAGATACAACCATTTTCTATTTCTTTCAAAAAAAATCATCTTTTATTTTAAAAAAATCTTAATATACTCAACGACAATATCCTATCTTTTAAAGGCTAAAAATTAAAAAACAAACTATCTTTGCCGCATGATACATAAAGCAGGTTTTGTAAATATAATTGGAAATCCTAATGTTGGTAAATCAACATTAATGAATGCCTTGGTTGGAGAAAAATTATCGATAATCACTTCTAAAGCACAAACAACAAGACATCGTATTTTAGGAATTGTAAACAGTGATGATTACCAAATTATTTTTTCTGATACGCCAGGAATTATTCAGCCTGCATATCAATTACAAGAATCTATGATGGATTTTGTAAAATCTGCTTTTGATGATGCCGATGTGTTAATTTATATGGTAGAAATGGGCGAAAAAGAGCTAAAAAACGAAGCTTTTTTTAACAAAATTATCCATAGTAAAATTCCTGTTATTTTATTGTTGAATAAAATAGACACTTCTAATCAAGATGAAGTTGAAGAAAAACTTTCGTATTGGACAGAAAAAGTTCCGAATGCTTCTGTTTTTATCATTTCTGCTTTAGAAAAATTTAATATTGATGTTGTTCTAAATAAAATTATTGAATGCTTACCAGAAAGTCCAGCTTTTTATCCAAAAGATCAATTAACAGACAAGCCTGAACGCTTTTTTGTCAATGAAGAAATTAGAGAAAAAATTCTAATGCATTACAAAAAGGAAATTCCGTATTCTGTAGAAGTAGAAACCGAAGAATTTGTTGAAGAAGAAAAAATTATCAGAATTAGATCTGTAATTATGGTTGAGCGTGATACTCAAAAAGGAATTATTATTGGGCACAAAGGAGCTGCAATAAAGCGCGTTGGTACTGAGGCCCGAAAAGATTTAGAGCTCTTTTTTGAGAAAAAAGTTTTTATGGAACTGTATGTAAAAGTCAATAAAAACTGGCGAAACGACAAAAGTCAGTTGAAACGCTTTGGGTATAAAGACTAATTCTTCTTTTTAATCTGCCTTATACGTTAGCTTCATAGTAATAGAAGCTGTTTTTAATTTTGATGCAGTGTTAAAAGTTCCACCCCAAGAATAATCTTCTTTAGAATTTTGACCTGTAATTTGAAAGATTCCCATTTTTGCAGAGATTAAGTTCCCTAATTTTCCACCAGAATTGGTTGCAATATTATCGGCTCTTAATTTTGCGTCAGATGTTGCTTTAGAAATCATTTCTAATTTTAAATCTGCTAATTTGGTATAATAATACCTTGGTGGTTGCGAGTAAAATTCGATTCCTTTATTTAACAATTCCGTAATTTCTCTAGAAATTTTTTCTACTTTTTCTACATCATTAGAATCAACTTGTAGCGATTGTGTTAAAATATACCCCAAAAACTGTTCGCCAATATATTTTCCTTCGTTGTTATATTTTGCTTTGGTGTTTTTTCTGCTTGTTACCGCTTTAAAAACCAATTCATTTGGCTTAATTCCTTTAGAAAACAAATAATCAGAAATTATTTTCTTTGCTTTCTCTAAATTGTTATACGCTAATTTCAAATTTGTACTTTCGTTAGAAAAAGAACCTTCCCAAACGATTAAATCTGATGTAAAATCAGCTTTTCCTAATCCAGTAACAGAAATAATTCCGTCTGTATTATTTCTATTTATAATAGAATTTCCTAATAAAAATGCCGCAATTACAATCGCAATTGAAAAAATAATGGCTGTAAAGTTGTTTTTCATCATTGTAAAATTTATAACTCTCTAAATTTAAACAAAAATCATTCCCTAATTAGTATCTTTGCAAAAATATTTTTTTTGATGAATAATAGTATTGTTGCCATTGTAGGAAGACCAAATGTAGGGAAATCGACTTTATTTAATCGATTGGTTCAACGTAGAGAAGCAATTGTAGATTCTGTGAGTGGTGTAACTAGAGATAGACACTACGGAAAATCTGATTGGAACGGAAAAGAATTTTCTGTAATTGATACTGGTGGATATGTGGTGGGTTCTGATGATATTTTTGAAGATGAAATCCGTAAGCAAGTTCAATTAGCTTTAGACGAAGCAGATATTATTGTTTTTGTGGTTGATGTTGAGCAAGGAATTACGCCGATGGATTCTGAAGTTGCAAAATTATTGAGAAAAGTAAAAAAACCTATTTTTACTGCAGTTAATAAAGTTGATAACGCAATGCGTGATGCAGATGCCGTTGAATTTTACAATTTAGGGTTGGGAGATTATCATACCATTTCATCCATTAACGGAAGTGGAACTGGAGAATTATTAGACGCTTTGGTCGAGGAAATGCCAGAACCAGAAGAAGTAGACTTAGAAAAAGAAGAATTACCAAGATTTGCTGTTGTTGGACGACCAAATGCAGGGAAATCATCATTTATAAATGCTTTAATTGGAGAAGAAAGAAATATTGTAACCGATATTGCAGGAACGACAAGAGATTCTATCGACACAAAATACAATCGTTTTGGATTTGATTTTAATTTGGTTGATACAGCCGGAATTAGAAAAAAATCAAAAGTAAAAGAAGATTTAGAATTTTATTCTGTAATGAGAGCCGTTAGAACTATTGAATATTCTGACGTTATTATTTTAATGATTGATGCAACTCGAGGTTTTGAAGGTCAAGATCAAAACATCTTTTGGTTGGCAGAAAAAAACAAAAAAGGAGTTGTCATCTTAGTCAATAAATGGGATTTAGTTGATAAAGAAACAAACACGGTAAGAGATTATGAAGCTGCCATTAGAAAAGAAATTGCGCCGTTTACAGATGTGCCAATCATCTTTGTTTCTGTACTTACAAAACAACGTATTTTTAAAGCGATAGAAACTGCGGTGCAAGTATTTCAGAATAGAAAAAACAGAATTCCTACTAGCAAACTAAATGAAACAATGCTAGAAGTTATTAAAAGTTACGGGCCACCAGCAATAAAAGGAAAGTTTGTAAAAATAAAATACTGTATGCAATTGCCAACTCCAACGCCGCAATTTGCCTTTTTTGCAAATTTACCTCAGTATGTAAAGGACCCGTATAAAAGGTTTTTAGAAAATAAAATGAGAGAGATTTACGATTTCTCTGGCGTTCCAATTATTATTTACTTTAGACAGAAATAAAATTCTAATTCAAAAAACGTGTTTCTCTAATTATAAAAATAATTAAAGAAATAAATATTCCTACCGTAAAAACTATATAAGAATATCGTAGTATTTTACTTTTAAAACTTATCTTTTGATTTAAAAAATCTTGTTTTATCTCTTTTTTTAAATCAAAAGGTAAAGCTACAAATAGTGATGATAGAGCAGTGACTCCATTAAAAAACAAAAGAATAATTACAGGAAATAATGCTTTATAACTTCTTACATTTCCATTGACAAAATAATAGACAACTAACGATGAAAAAATTATCAGCCCATTTACTGCTAGTAAAATAGTTGCTTTTAATGTTAAAGATTGATGAATTTTTAAAGCAACTTCTAACTTATTTTCAGATGATTTATCTTTTAGTAGTTTTTTTTTAATTTTAACCAGCTTTGCCAAGTTTTTATCTTTTCCTTGCTGCCAAGTTTCTTGAGCATATTTTGTGTAAAATCGGTGTTCTTTTACAAATGCTTTGATATTTTTCTGATTCCATTCTAATTCAGTAAGCTTTTTGTTAAAAAGTAAATTTATTTCTTCCTTTAGCAACTTACTTTTATCAATAAAACTATTTTCTGCATAATAAGATGAAACTGCATCTTTCAGTATTTTACCAAGAAAATCATTTGCTTCGACATCTGGTTTTGTAACTCTAATTAACCGAACAACTGCATCAATAATACTATTGTCAATATTATACTCCTCTAAAAATGTAGTAGCAATATTTACACTAGCCTCAATATGATTTTCTTTTCTGTTGATATAACCAATATCATGAAACCAAGATGCAAACAACAAAATATTTGCATCAACTTCAGAAATTTTTTCACCGTCAATTAACTCTTTAATAGAATTTACAACACGCTGAGTATTGCTCACATTATGAAACAAATACTCTTTATACAACTTTTTAGTTAATAAAGACAGCACATAATTTTCAGCGCTCAGCAAAAATTTCTTCATAAAAGAATTATTTCCACTAATATAAAAAATTTGAAATGAAATCTTAACCGTAAAACTATTACAATTAAAAAAAAGATTTAGAATTTAACTTACCAACCTCCCGAAGAACCTCCGCCTCCAAATCCGCCACCGCCAAATCCGCCGCCAAAACCACCACCACCAAAACTTCCGCCTGATGATCCTCCAAAACTTCCTCCGCCGCCAAAACCTCTTCCGGCACTGCTTAAAATGATCGCATCTAAAATAGAAAAACCACTTCTGCGCTTTCCTCCTTTTCCGCCACGATTATTTTTATTAGAAAGGATGATGAATAAAATAATAAAAAAGATAATTGGGATGATTCTAAAAAAACTTGAATTGGTTTTCTTTTTCAATTTTTTGCCTCCTTTAAACTCTCCTTTTAAAACTTTAAAGATTGCATCAGATCCTTTGTCTAAACCAGTATAATAATCACCTTTTTTAAACTCTGGAGTGATAATGTTAACGCGAATGTCTGTAGTTGTATAATCTGTCAACAAATGTTCAACACCGTAACCAGTTTGAATACTTAACCTTCTATCGTCTTTGGCTACTAAAATAAAAACTCCATTGTCTTTACCTTTTTGTCCAATTCCCCATTTATGAGCCCAATTTGTTGCTAAAAAACCTACATCTTCTCCTTCGGTTCTAGAAATAATGGCAACAACAATTTGTGTTGAAGTTGAATCTGAATAGCGAATTAATTTTTGTTCAAGAGCACTTTTTTGACTCGGAGAAAGTAAATTTACGTAATCGTAAACACTGGTTTGTAATTTAGGTTTCTCCGGAATTGTATATTGTCCAAACACAGACTGGATCAATAAAAATCCAATAAAAAACAATAGAAGCTTACTTCTTTTTAACAACCAACTTCTATGTTTACTTCTTACTGAAAACTGAAAACTGACAACTGATAACTGTTGATCTATCATCCTTTAGAAATTTCGTTAGACAATTCGTTTTCATCATCAGTTTGCCAAGGAAAAAACTGTTTTAATTGTATTCCAGCACTTAAAATCCCGGCGACAATTCCGTTTTTAAAATTTCCCTTTTTAAAATGTTCTGCAATTACATCTCTTGTAGAATCCCAGAAATCATCAGCAACCACATTATTAATCCCTTCATCACCACAAATTACAAATTTTTGATCTTCTGTTGCCACATAAATCAACACACCATTTCTTTGTTCTGTTTGATGCATTTTTAATTCATTAAAAACATCTAAAGCTCTTTCGTAAGGGTCTTTATTCGCTTTTTCTTCTATGTGGATTCTAATCTCACCAGAAGTATTCAACTCCGCTTTTTGAATCGCGTTAATGATTTCTTTCTCGTCAGATTCAGATAAAAATACGTGTGCTTTTGGCATTATTCTTTTTTGTTAAAATCAAAATTTACATCTGGGGCATTTTCTGCTCCTTTATCTGAAGCGTATAAACTCATTCCTTCAAAACCTGCAATGCTAGCAATAAAATTACGAGGAATTTTTTTGATGTAGATATTATAAGCTCCCGCAGAAGTATTAAATCTATTTCTTTCTACATTTATTCTGTTTTCAGTTCCTTCTAATTGATTTTGCAATTGCAAAAAGTTCTGATTTGCTTTTAAATCTGGATACCGTTCTACAACAACCATCAATTTAGACAATGCGCTACTTAAACCAGCTTGTGCTTGTTGAAAAGCTGCCATTTTCTGAGGCGTTAAATTCCCTGCATCAATAGTTGTAGAAGTTGCTTTTGCTCTTGCATTGATTACTTCTGTTAGCGTACTTTTTTCAAAATCTGCTGCACCTTGAACTGTTTTAACTAAATTCCCGATTAAATCATTTCTACGTTGATACGAACTCTCTACATTTGCCCAAGAAATCTCAGCTTTTCCTTTCATATCAATCATTGTATTGTTCATTCCAATTCCCCATCTTACTAATGCAAAAATTAAAACTCCAATAATTATAAGTGGTAACCATTTTTTCATAATTGTATTTTTTAAAATTTATAATTGATTTTTTATCTTATTTAATTCCGCCTTTACTGACTCTAATCTACTAATTATTTCGTGATTATTAATGGTGCTTTCCGGGTTATTTTTTAGTTTTTGTTTTGCACCATCCAATGTAAAACCACGCTCTTTTACTAAGTTAAATATAAGTTTAAAATTAGCAATATCTTCTTGTGTAAAAAGCCGATTTCCTTTGGCGTTTTTTTTAGGTTTGATAACATCAAACTCTTTTTCCCAAAAACGAACTAATGACGTATTTACATCAAAAGCTTTGGCAACTTCGCCAATTTTATAATACCTTTTTTCTGGTAAATTAATGTGCATTAATCTAATGATTGATTTTCTCTTGACGCTAATTCTAACATTCTATTGTATTCTTCTGGCGTTAAATCGTTAAAATAATAATACACAGGATTCATTTTTTTATTCCCTTTATGAACTTCGTAATGCAAATGTGGCGCTGTAGAAATTCCTGATGTACCAACATACCCTATTAAATCGCCTCTTTTTACTTTTTGATTTTTACGAACAACATATCTTTCCATATGTCCATAAACGGTTACATATCCAAATCCATGGTTTATCTTAACATAATTTCCCAATCCATTTCTAGTTCTAATTGCTTTGATAACAGTTCCGTTTCCGGTTGCATAAACAGGCGTTCCTTTTGGAGCAGAAAAATCCATACCCCAATGATATTTTCTCGTCTTATAAATTGGATGTACTCGATAACCATAGCCAGAAGCCATTCTTTTTAAGTCTTTATTTGCAACGGGTTGTATTGCCGGAATTGACGCCAACATTTCTTCTTTATTTTTAGCCAATCTTACAATTTCATCCAACGATTTAGATTGCACAACTAGTTGTTTGGATAAAATATCGATGTCTTTTGTTGCTTTTTGTATCATCAAAGAATTATCAAATCCTTCTAAATATTGATATCTATTTACACCTCCAAAACCAGCTTTTCGTTGTTCTTCAGGAATTGGATTTGCCTCAAAATAGACTCTATAAATCGCGTTATCTCTTTCTTGTAATTCTGTCAATACCTTACTACTTTCTTCAATTCGTTTACTAAGTAGTTCGTAATGTAATTTTAAGTTGTCGAATTCTCTTTTTTGAGCTCTTTCGTTTGGAGACATTAAAAATTGACTAAATCCAATAAAACCAAAAAACGCTACCAAAACAACAGCCAACGAAATAAAACTAACCTTTTTATAAATGCTGCTTTTATCTCGCTCAATCTTTCTGTACGATAAAGTATCTGCGTCGTAATAATATTTTACCTTTGCCATAATCTTAAATGTACTATTTTTGTGTTCTCTTATTGTAAAATTAACAGTTAGAAAACATACAAATTTACAAAATGTTTTACAACTGCCTTTTTTATAGTAAATATTTAAAGGTAAATTAACTTTTAAGAGCAAAACATGATGCATTGTTATCTATAAGTAGATAGATTTTACAAAATGTTACATATTTATTATTGATTGAAATTATTATAGATGAAATCGCAAGACGTTAGAGCTACTTTTTTAAATTTTTTTAAAGACAAACAACACAGCATTGTGCCTTCTGCGCCAATGGTTTTAAAGAACGATCCAACATTGATGTTTACCAATTCTGGAATGGCACCATTTAAAGAATATTTCTTAGGAAATAGTGTTCCAAAAAACAATCGTATTTCTGATACTCAAAAATGTTTGCGTGTTTCTGGAAAACACAACGATTTAGAAGAAGTTGGTTACGACACCTATCATCATACCATGTTTGAAATGTTAGGAAACTGGTCTTTTGGTGATTACTTTAAAAAAGAAGCAATTGCTTGGGCTTGGGAATTGTTGACCGAAGTATATAAGATTGATAAAAACATTTTATATGTAACTGTTTTTGAGGGAAGTGACGATGCAGACAACTTAAGTTTAGATCAAGAAGCATACGATTATTGGAAACAAATTATTCCAGAAGATCGTATTTTGATGGGAAATAAAAAAGATAACTTTTGGGAAATGGGAGAACAAGGTCCGTGTGGTCCGTGTTCAGAAATTCACGTAGATATTAGAACTCCAGAAGAAAAAGCCAAAGTTGACGGAAAAACCTTGATCAATATGGATCATCCGCAGGTTGTAGAAATCTGGAATTTGGTTTTTATGCAATACAACCGAAGAGCTTCAGGCAATTTGGTAGAATTACCATCAAAACATATTGATACCGGAATGGGTTTTGAGCGTTTGTGTATGGTTTTACAAGATGTAAAATCGAATTACGACACCGATGTTTTTACACCATTAATTAGAGAAGTAGAAGCAACTACAAATGCCGATTACGGTAAAGATGAAAAAACAGACATTGCAATTCGTGTTATTATAGATCACGTAAGAGCTGTTGCTTTTTCTATCGCAGACGGACAATTACCAAGTAATACTGGGGCTGGTTATGTGATTCGAAGAATTTTAAGAAGAGCTGTTCGTTACGGATTTACTTTTTTAGACAAAAAGGAGCCTTTTATTTATAGATTGGTTGATGTTTTAAGTAAAAGAATGGGAACTGCTTTTCCTGAATTAAAATCTCAAAAACAACTAATCGAAAACGTAATTAAAGAAGAAGAAGGTTCTTTTTTAAGAACTTTAGATCAAGGTTTAGTGTTGTTAGACGGAATTATATCAGCATCAAAATCAACAAAAATTTCTGGAGAGAAAGCTTTTGAATTGTACGACACTTTTGGGTTTCCTGTAGATTTAACTGCATTAATTTTATCTGAAAAAGGATTTACTTTAGACGAAAAAGGATTTAACGAAGAATTACAAAAACAAAAAACCCGTTCTAGAGCAGCTAGTGAAACTTCTACCGAAGATTGGTCAATTATTTTAGACAATTCCAATGAAGAATTTATTGGTTACGATACTTTAGATGCATTCGTAAAAATAACGAGATACAGAAAAGTAGTTTCTAAAAAAGACGGAGAAATGTATCAATTGGTTTTTGATAAAACTCCTTTTTATCCAGAAGGCGGCGGACAAGTTGGTGATAAAGGTTATTTAGAAGATATTCATGGTGATGTGGTTTATATTTTAGACACTAAAAAAGAAAATAATGTAATCATCCATTTCACAAAAAACCTTCCCAATCACTTAAACGAAAATTTTAAAGCTGTTGTAGATAAAATACAACGTTACAGAACAGAATGCAATCATACCGCAACACATTTGTTGCATCAAGCATTAAGAGAAATTTTAGGAACACATGTAGAACAAAAAGGTTCTGCGGTTCACTCAAAATATTTACGTTTCGATTTTTCTCATTTTTCTAAAATGACTCCAGAGCAAATACAAGATGTAGAAAGCTTTGTAAACAGAAGAATTGCTGGTAAATTACCTTTAGAAGAAAAGAGAAACATTCCAATGCAACAAGCGATTGACGAAGGCGCAATGGCATTGTTTGGCGAAAAATATGGCGATGAAGTTAGAGCAATAAAATTTGGTCAATCTATAGAATTGTGTGGTGGAACACACGTAAAAAACACGTCAGATATTTGGCATTTTAAAATTAAATCTGAAGGTGCTGTTGCAGCCGGAATCAGAAGAATTGAAGCGATTACAAATGATGCTGTTAAAGATTTTTACTCAGAAAACAGTCAAACTTTATCGCAAATAAAAGAGGTGTTAAACAACGCAAAAGAGCCTGTAAAAGCAGTTCGAAAATTGCAAGAGGAAAACACCCTTTTGCAAAAACAAATTGAACAACTATTAAAAGACAAAGCGAAAAATTTAATGGGTGATTTAGAAAATCATTTAGAAGAAATAAACGGTGTTCAGTTTTTAGCTACAGAAGTTGATTTAGATGCAAACGGAATTAAAAATTTAGCCTTTGATTTAGGGAAAAAACACCAAAACTTATTTTTAGTTTTTGGTTCTAAAAACAATGGAAAAGCGATTTTAACCTGTTATGTTTCTAAAGAAATTGTAGAAAGTAAAAATTTAAATGCAGGCACAATTGTTCGAGAATTAGGAAAATACATTCAAGGTGGCGGTGGCGGACAACCTTTCTTTGCTACTGCTGGGGGGAAAAACCCTAACGGAATTGCAGAAGCTATTGAAAAAGCGAAAGACTATCTTGCTTAAAAAGCAATTAAAAAATTATAAATGAAGGTTCAGAGTTTTACTTTGAGCCTTTTGTTTTTATATTTATCCTTTGAAATAGAAATTTATGATTTTACAAACTCAAATTCCGGTTGCCAAAGAAAAGTACCATCCGATAACTTACGATTCAAAAATCTTGTTATTAGGTTCTTGTTTTTCAGAAAATATCGGCAACAAGTTAGCCTATTTTAAGTTTCAATCAACTCAAAATCCGTTCGGAATTTTATTTCATCCAAAAGCGATTGAAAACTTAATTACAAATGCCATCAACGAAAAAGAATATACAGAAAATGATATTTTCTTTGCAAATGAACGCTGGCATTCTTTTGATGTGCATTCTAATTTAAGTTCTTCTGATAAAAATGAATTGCTTACCAATTTAAATCAACAAATAACAGCAACAAATCAGCACTTAAAAAATGCTTCACACATTATAATTACCTTAGGAACTTCGTGGATTTACAGATTCATAGAAGCCGATACAATTGTTGCAAATTGTCATAAAATTCCGCAAAAAAAATTCTTAAAGAAACTGCTTTCTGTCAATGAAATTACAGAAAGTTTAGATGCAATTATTGCACTTATTAAGTCGATCAATCAGAAAATAACTATTCTTTTTACCGTTTCTCCCGTTCGTCATTTAAAAGACGGATTTACACAAAATCAGCAAAGCAAATCACATTTAATTTCGGCAATTCATCAAGTTGTTGAACCAAAAAAGCACACACATTATTTTCCGAGTTATGAAATTATGATGGACGAATTACGCGATTATCGTTTTTATGCAGAAGACATGATTCATCCAAATAAAACAGCAATTAATTATATCTGGAAAAAGTTTACAGATTCATGGATTTCAAATGATTCCAAAGGAACCATGAAAGAAGTTTCTACAATTCAAAACGGAATACATCATAGACCTTTTAATCCGAATTCTGAGGAACATCAGCAGTTTCTAGAAGACTTACAAGTAAAAGTTAAAAGCTTACAAGAAAAATATCCTTTTATAGATTTGTGAAAGATTTACTCTTTTTTTAATCCTGTTTACATTCTTTTTTTTCACCTTCTAGAAACAACAGTAATTAATTTAAAGAAATTAAAAAATAATCACTAAATTTATCAAGTATTAATTTCCCCGATTAAAAAATGATTAAAAAAATAATAATAGGCATTGTATTAGGAACCTTAATAGGATTGTTTACAACTTCGTTCTTTAAGTCTCAAAAGGCAGAATTATTAGAGCTCTTTTTAACAAAAATCACTGCAACTTCAATTGTTACCGGGTTTTTTTGCGGAATTTACGCCCACTTATCTAAATCAAAACTTCAAATTTTCTTAGTTTCTATACTTATTGGAATGGCAGTTTTTTTTCTAAAATACCTTATTACTGGCCATAATTTTGACCCTTTAACAATGGGCGCTTTTACAGGAGCTTTAATTGGTGCTGCTTTTTCAATCATCAAAAAAATAGAAATATCGCTAAAAATCATGGCGCGTTTAAAAAGACGTCGCCAATCTGGTTTTAATATAGGAGACTATTAAAGATGTTGATCTACATTTTGCCAAGGCCCTCCATTAATAACGTCGACTCCATTCTTTTTTAAAAATTGAGCTGCTTGTCCACTTCTTCCTCCACTTAAACAAACTGCAATTACAGGTTTATTCCAAGATTTAATTTCTTCTATTTGTAACGGAATTAAATTAAGAACAATATGTTTAGCACTGTTAGAATGTCCTTGATCCCATTCCATTTTTGTTCTAACATCTAAAACAACTGCGCCCTTTTCTAAATATTCTTTAATTTCTAATCCCATATCTTTTCTTTTAAACATGTCAAAAAAACCCATGTAAATTTATTTTATTTGTTAATTTTTACACAAAACTATGCCTTTTTCTATAAGTGTTCTGTAGCTTTTGTTACATTTCAATTCTTCTAACTTCTTTAATATTCTTTTTTGAATAGAAAAATCATTTTTCACAGAAAGTTCGTAAAGCTCTAGCACTAGCAACCAATCGTTTGGGAACTTATTTGTTAATTCGCCAAACACCTCTTCTATATATTCTTCTGAAATGTTATTTTGTTCTCTAAAATCTCTCACTTTTTGATATAAAGCATATAACTCTTTATCAGAATTTGAGTAGTTAATTTTATGTGTTTTTATTTCTGAAACCTTATTTACATCTAAAAAAGAAAGGACTGAAGCTGGCCCTGCGTATGCAGACACAATTTCTTTTCCAACTGCCATGTCATAAATTCCCCAAGAAGGATCAAACAACACAGTGTTTTGATATGTAACTGTACAATCTTTAAAGGAAATTAATTGAATTTTTCCGCGTAAATCTCTCGTTCCTGTAATTACTTTTCCAACTACTTTTATACCTCCTTCAAATTCTAAAGTTGTTTGTTTTCCTTCGTAAATTCCGTATGCTTCTAAATCTCTCGGGCTCATGTTTTCAATCGGAATATTAATCCCTTTTAGTTTCCCTATCGGACTTCCAAATCCTTCGGCGTGATATTCAATTCCGTGCCCAATTAATTCTTTATCTCTATTAGACAAAGCGGTTTTTCCAATTGTTTGAATATAAATTGGCTTGTTCTCAAATGCTATCACATTAGAAAAACGACCAGAAATTTGCAATCCTGTACTCAATTCAACAGTTCCTAAATTTTTAGAATTTATCAGTTTATTTACACCACTTAATCCGCCTTTTCTTAATGCCATTGTATTTGCAAATTGCTCTAACACTAAACTTAGTTTGGCAAAATTTGGAGTTACAAATAATTGCGGTTGTGGTTTGGTAATATCAAAACTAACATTGGCTGCTTCTAAAGAATACGGAATCTTTTTTACCTCATCTGTTAAACACCAAGCACTTTCTCCTATTGATGACAACAAACCTGCCCCATAAATTTTTGGTTCGTCAAGTGTTCCAATCAAACCATATTCAACGGTCCACCAATGTAAATTTCTAATTTGTGCCATTTCAGACAATTCCCCCATTGTATTCTGTAATTCTTCTACAGCATTTTGAGCTGCTTCAATTTCTTCTTTATAACTACTTGGATTTTCTTTTAATATTGATAACAACCGAATCGCTTCATACATTTCATAATCTTTTGATGATGAAATTGCTTTGCTTCCAATTTCTCCAAATCGCCTTAAATATTCTGCATATTCGGGATTTGCAATGATGGGTGCATGACCAGCAGCTTCGTGAATAATATCTGGCGCTGGTGTATACTCAATATGATTTATAGTCCTCATATCTGATGCAATAACTAACACATTATAGGCTTGAAATTCCATAAAAGCATTGGGCGGAATAAAACCATCAACAGAAACAGCAGCCCAACCAATCTCCTTTAAAATCCTGTTCATTCCTTCCATATACGGAATTGAATCAACAGAAATTCCTGTTTTTTTTAAGCCTTTACTATACGATTTATGTGCAACACGTTTTAAATAATCTACATTCAATCGCATTACATAACGCCAAACTGCTTGGTTTTGCGAGGTGTATTCTTCGTACGGCTGTTTTACCATAAACTTATGTAAATGCTTTGGTAGTTTTTTGGTGACTTCATTCAATTCTAAATGATTTTCCATTGTGACTATTTATATGAGTAATAAAGACTCTTTTTTGTGATTTTTACAGATGTAAAGTTACATATTTTGTGATTGATTTACATAATATTATTATTTAAAAGCACCTATTTATTATCTTAGCTGCTATCAAAATAAAACTCAACTTGAAAAATCATTTTTCTAAATATATCTGTACCCTTTTTTTAGCATTTTTAATTTCTAATTGTAATACACAAAAAACGATTGCAATTAATTTAGATGCTGATATTGTAAATCCAAAAACATATGTTGTTTACAAAACAACTAAAGCATTAATTATTGATGGAAAAGCAGATGAACAAGATTGGAAACAGGCAAAATTTACATCAAATTTTATTGATATTAAAGGCGTTAAAATTCCTAATCAACAAACAAATGTAAAAATGCTTTGGGATGAAAATTTTTTATATGTCTATGCAAAGTTGCACGAAAAACATATTTGGGGAGACATCACAAAAAGAGATCAAGTCATTTTTTACAACAACGATTTTGAGGTTTTTATCAGTCCGTCTAACGACACACATAATTATGGAGAAATTGAAATCAATGCGTTAAACACTGTTTGGGATTTGGTTTTAAACAAACCGTATAATGTGGGCGGAAAACCAAAAAACAACTGGAATTTAAACACCTTAAAAACGGCTGTTTTTATCAAAGGAACAGTAAACAATGCTGATGATATTGATGCCTTTTGGTCTGTAGAAATGGCTATTCCGTTAAGTGCTTTTGCTGAGTTAAAAAACAGACCAAAAATAAAACCAAAAGATAGTGAGCAGTGGCGAATTAATTTTTCTAGAGTTCAATGGAGTCATGATATTACAAACGGGAAATACTCAAGAAAAAAAGTAAATAATAAATTCTTACCAGAATACAATTGGGTTTGGTCTAATCAAGGAGCCATTAATATGCATTTGCCAGAAAACTGGGGATATATTCATTTTTCTGATAATAATCCCACAAAACAAATAGAATTCAAACATCAAACAGATGTGTTAACAGAACAAGTAACGTATGCGTTGTTTAGAAACATTTCTTTTAAAAAATTAACCTATTTGAAAAAAGAAAAAACTGGATTTCAAATTCAGTTTGAACCTATAAAAATCGACAAAGAAATTATCAATGCCTCCTTTTTAAAAACCCACACAGGTTTTACAATTCAAACTCAAAATACACAAAAAAACATCCTATATTCAATCAGTGAGAACGGATTAATTCATCGTAAAAAAATCAATAACACTAAAAAATAATCAATTGAAGAAAATCGTTTTATTAGCAATACTAACTCTTGTCATTTCTTGTCATCAAAAAGAAAAAAAACAAGAAAAATCAGCCAAATTTATTTTTAGCTCTTGGGTGCATGCTGGAAAAGAATTTAAAAAAGAAACCTGGATCAAAAAACTCGATTTTTATGATTCATTAGGAATTAGCGAAATTTTAATTGGAGGATCACCTAAAATTTTAGAAAAAATTATTCCACTTGCAAACAAAAAAAACATCAAAATTCATGGTTGGATGTGGACCTTAAACAGACCTGGAGACACTATCGCTCAAAAACATCCAGAATGGTATGCAGTAAATAGAAATGGACAAAATTCTTTAGAATACAACGCTTATGTAAATTATTATCAATGGTTAAGTCCGTTTCATCCAGACGCAAGAAAATACATCATTAACAATGCTAAAAAAATGATGGCTGTTAAAGGATTGGCTTCTGTTCATTTAGATTATGTTCGGTATCCAGACGTGATTTTAGGAGCAAATTTACAGCCGAAATACAATTTGGTACAAGAAACCGAAATGCCAGAATACGATTACGATTACCATCCAATTGCAAGAGCTGGATTTAAAAAGATTTTTGATAAAGACCCAATGGGTTTTAAACATCCAGAATTATCTACAGAATGGCGTCAATACAGATTAAATGCCATTACAAGTTTGGTCAATGAAATTATTGAAATTGCACATTCTAAAGACAAAAAAGTTACTGCAGCCGTTTTTCCTTTTCCAGAAATGTCTCGACAAATGGTTCGACAAGCTTGGAACGATTGGAGTTTAGATGCGGCATACCCGATGTTGTATCAGAATTTTTACAGAGAAAACATCAATTGGATTGGTTTTGCTACCAAACAAGGGGTTTCTGATGTAGCTTTTCCTATTATTTCTGGATTGTATGCTCCGGCTTTAAAAGATCCAAAAGATTTAGAAAAAGCAATAAAGATAGCTAAAGAAAATGGCGCAAAAGGAATTTCTATTTTTACTGCTGATGGATTGACAAAAAAGCAACAAGCTGTCTTTGTGAAGCTAAAAAAATGGATTCAAAATAACTAACCGAATTCTATTTGTTTTGTACCTTTGCTCTTTAAATGTCTTATGAATAAAAAAGTAATTTTACTTATTTTAGATGGCTGGGGAATTACACAAGACCCTAAAGTTTCTGCAATTTACAACGCAAAAACACCTTTTATCAATTCGTTATACAACGATTTTCCGCATGCAAGTTTACGTACTGATGGGGAGCATGTTGGTTTACCTGAAGGACAAATGGGAAACTCAGAAGTTGGTCATATGAATTTAGGCGCTGGAAGAATTGTCTATCAAAATTTAGCGCGAATTAATAAAGCTGTAAAAGAAGATACTTTATCACAAGAAAAAACATTGGTAGACGCTCTTAATTACGCGAAGAAAAACAATAAAAATGTTCATTTTTTAGGATTGGTTTCTAATGGTGGAATTCATTCTCACATCAATCATTTAAAAGGATTGCTAAAAGCAGCAAAAGAAAATAATGTAGAAAATGTGTTTTTACATGCTTTTACAGATGGGCGAGATTGCGATCCAAAATCTGGAAAATTCTTTATCGATGACATTCAAAAAACCATGAAAGAAACTACTGGAACTTTGGCGTCAATTACGGGTAGATATTATGCAATGGACAGAGATAATCGTTGGGAAAGAGTACAATTAGCCTACGATGGATTGGTAAACGGAAATGGAGAGAAGTCCAACAACGCACTAGAAAGTATTCAAAAAAATTATGATAATGGCGTAACGGATGAGTTTATCAAGCCAATTATTATGGCTGATAAAGACAACAATCTAACAGCAACAATTCAAAAAGACGATGTAGTTATTTTCTTTAATTACAGAACCGACAGAGGAAGGCAATTAACCAATGCGTTAACTCAAAAAGATTTTGTTGAATACGGCATGAAAAAGTTACCGTTGTATTTTGTAACCATGACAAGTTATGACGATACCTTTAAAAATGTACACATCATTTATCACAATAGCAACCTTAAAAACACCTTAGGCGAAGTTTTAGAGACTGCCAACAAAAAACAAATTAGAATTGCAGAAACTGAGAAATATCCGCATGTAACATTTTTCTTTTCTGGTGGAAGAGAAAAAGAATTTAATGGAGAAAAACGATTGTTATGTCAGTCTCCAAAAGTAGCAACTTACGACTTAAAACCAGAAATGAGTGCCTACGAAATTAGAGATACCATCGTTCCTGAATTAGAAAAAGGCGATGTAGATTTTGTGTGTTTAAACTTTGCAAACGGAGATATGGTTGGTCATACTGGCGTTTTTGAAGCTGCAATTAAAGCATGTGAAACTGTTGATGTTTGCACAAAAGATGTGGTAACGGCTGCTTTAAATAATGATTATACAACAATCTTAATTGCAGATCACGGAAATTGTGAAACGATGATGAATCCGGACGGAAGCCCACATACATCACATACTACAAATCCAGTACCCATTATCTTAATAGACAAAGAAATGAAATCAATAAAAAATGGTATCTTAGGCGATATTTCTCCCACCATTTTAAAGTTAATGGGCATAGATCAGCCCAAGGAAATGACTCAAAAACCTTTAATTTAGTTTTTAAATGAAAAAAATACTCTTTTTATTTATAGTAACATATACAATTACTAGTTACGCACAAGAAAAGGCAACAGCAACCAAGAATATTTCTGGGGATTTAGTTGGCATTGCTCATAAAAAAGATTTTAAACAACAACCCTATTCTAACTGGTTTATTAAAAATTACGACACATACAAACCTGATAAAAAAAGTATTTCTAAACTTAAAAGAAAACTTAAAAATGTAAAAATAAAAGCATTTGTAGCTACTTGGTGTAAACTAAGCAAAAAAGACATCCCTCATTCATATAAAATTTTAGAACAAGCTGATTTTGACTTTAATAATATTGAGTTTATCACCTTAAATAGGGGAAAAAAAACACCTGATAATTTGCAAAAAAATTTTAATATTAAAAGTGTTCCAACATTCATCTTTTATAAAAAAGGCAAAGAAATTGGCAGGTACATTGAATTCCCTCATCAGAACTTAGAAAAAGATTTTTTAACAATTGTGAGTGGTAAAAAACACAAGCAAAATAAAAAAAAATAAAAAAATGGTGCAAAAAAATCATTTAATTTTAGCTATCGATTTTGACGGAACCATCGTAGAAGATGCGTTTCCAAAAATTGGTAAACCTTTAATTTTTGCTTTTGAAACATTACATAAATTACAATCCGAAGGACATCGTCTAATTTTATGGACTTACAGAAGTGGCAAACCACTACAAGAGGCTGTTACTTTTTGTAAAGAAAATGGTATCGAATTTTATGCGATAAATAAAAGTTATCCTGAAGAAAAATTTGATAAAAAAATAAGTCGAAAAATTCACGCAGATTTATTTATTGACGATAGAAATGTTGGTGGTTTTGCTGGCTGGACAGAGATTTACAAAAAGATATTTAACTCAGAACCAATAATTAATAAAAAAAGCTGGCCTTTATCTATATTTTCAAAATAATAGATCCGTTGAATTAGTTAAAATCGCAATAATCTCCCACTATATTTTCTTTAAAACAAGAATGGGTAATCACTACCGAATCAACCTAGTAACCACTCTGTTTTTCAACTACTTATACCTTACAGACATCGTACGGGTTAATATAGCGTAATTACAAAACAGACTGAATATAAGGTTCTTTGTCTGACTTTATTTGTTTTTTAAACCTTCTACAATGCAGATTTACACATTTTGTATATTTACTGTTAAGCTGTCAAAAGGCATTTTTTATTAGTTGTTTTTTAAAGTATCTTTGCGGATAATTTTACCTTAATGATTCAAATAAAAACCTTAGAAGAAATTGAAATCATGCGAGAAAGTGCATTGATTGTTTCTAAAACTTTAGGAATTCTTGCCAAAGAAGTAAAACCTGGTGTTACGACGCTTCAATTAGATAAATTGGCAGAAGATTTTATACGCTCAGAAGGTGCAATTCCTGGTTTTTTAGGATTGTATGATTTTCCGAATACATTATGTATGAGTCCGAATGCACAAGTTGTACATGGCTTCCCTACCAATGACCCTTTGATAGAAGGTGATATTATTTCTATTGATTGTGGCGCTTTAAAAAATGGTTTTTATGGCGATCATGCATATACTTTTGAGGTTGGAGAAGTTGCTCCAGAAACCAAAAAATTACTAGAAGTAACTAAACAAAGTTTATACGAAGGAATTCGTGAATTAAAAGCTGGAAATAGAGTTGGAGATGTCGGATTTGCAATTCAGCATTATGCAGAAAAACATGGTTATGGAGTTGTTAGAGAATTGGTTGGACATGGTTTAGGAAGAAAAATGCACGAAGATCCAGAAATGCCAAATTACGGAAAACGAGGAAGAGGAAAAAAGTTTGTAAACGGAATGGTAGTTGCGATTGAGCCGATGATAAACATGGGAACGCATCAAATAAATCAATTAAAAGATGGTTGGACCATTTTAACTAGAGATGGAAAACCTTCTGCGCATTTTGAACACGATGTTGCCATTGTAAACGGAAAACCAGAATTGCTTTCTACTTTTCAATATATTTATGATGCATTAGGAATTACTTCTGATGAAGAAAAAGAGTTTAGAGCTTAAAGCTATCGTATGAAATTAAAATATATCATTTTCATTTTTATTACAGGTGTTATTTTAATATGTGCTGGAGCTTTATTTAAAATACTTCATTGGATGTTAGGACCAGAATTACTTATCAGTGGAATAATGCTACAAATAATTGCCTTCCTTTTATTTATTATAAAACTGTTTACTAATAAAAAATTTAAAGCCATTTTAAATCAGTAATTGAAAATCTTTAAAACCATATTAAACACTTTTCCAAGACCAATGCTTATTAAACTAAGTTATTTGGCTAAACCATTTATTACCTTATGGTTAAAAGGAAACAACTTTACAGATCCAATTGATGGAAAAAGTTTTCGTAAATTTTTACCGTACGGATATGAAAATCAACGAGAAAATGCTTTATCTCCAAGTACACTTTCTTTAGAAAGACATCGTTTACTTTGGCTGTATTTACAAAATGAAACAGATTTTTTTACGGCACAAAAATCTGTACTTCACATGGCACCAGAACAGTGTTTTTTATCCATTTTTAAAAAACAAAAAAACTTAGATTATACTACTGCAGATTTGTATTCTCCGATTGCAGATATAAAAGCAGATATTCTTAACTTACCTTTTGATGACAATTCGTTTGATGTTGTTTTTTGCAACCATGTATTAGAACATATTTCTGACGATACAAAAGCAATGCAAGAATTGTATCGCGTTTTAAAACCAAACGGAATGGGAATTTTTCAAATTCCGCAAGACTTATCAAGAGACAAAACTTTTGAAGACGACTCTATTACTGATCAAAAGGAACGCACAAAAATTTTCGGACAATACGATCATGTACGCGTTTATGGGAAAGATTATTTTGACAAGCTACGCTCTATTGGCTTTAAAGTTGACGAAGTAGATTACACAAAAAAAATCGCTCCAGAAATGGTAGATCGATTTTGTTTGTCTAAAGGCGAAATTTTGCCTATTTGTTTTAAATAACTATGGATATTTCCTTAAAAAATCTTCTAATGGAGCTAATTTCTCATCCCCTAAAACAATAAGTTTACCGCCATCAATTTCTTGATAAATTTGAAAGCCACCACTCTCTAATCGTGTTAATTTAGATTTTCCTGAATAAACCCTTGCTTCATTAAAAGCTACAGTTACTTTTTTTCGATTTTGATTTACAACTAGTGCTTTATTGTTGTAAAAAGGACCTAAATTATTAATAAAAAAAATATAGCAAAAAATTAAAAAAGTAGCTCTCTTAAAAAAAAGATATTAAAAATTTCTAAATTCTTTTATCGAAGCGTCTTTCTTTAAATGAATCAAAATAACTTTAATGTTGTTGTGTTTTTTTAAGAATGTTTTTGTTTTTTCGAATCCCATTGCCATAAAAGCAGTTGCATACGCATCTACATCAGCACAATCTGAGTTTGCAATTACAGAAGCACTTAACAAATTACTTTCTTTTGCAAAACCTGTTTTTGGATTTACCGTATGGACATATTTTTTGCCTTCTTTGGTAATTCTAAATTTTCTGTAATTTCCAGAAGTTGCCATGGAAGCATTTTCTAGCCGAATTGTAGTTTGAAATGATTGTGTCCCGTCTGTATTTGGTTTTTCTATCGCTACATTCCAAAAGTTTCCTTTTTTGTTTTTTCCTCTAGCCCTAATTTCTCCGCCAATTTCTACCAAATAATCATGAACGTTCTTACTTTCTAAAAAACGACCAACTACATCAATTCCAAAACCTTTGGCAATCGAATTAAAATCTAAATAGGTTTCTTGAAATTTTTTTTCGATTTTATTTTTTTTCAATTGCACTTTGTCTAAACCAACAAATTGCATCATTTTATGAATAGACAAACTATCTATTTCTTTTTTAGATTTGTTAGGTCCAAAACCCCAAGCATTTACCAAGTTACCAACTGTTGGATCAAAATAACCATCGGTTTCTTTAAAAATTCGTTTAGATTTTCGGAAAACCTCAGTAAATAATGCATCAACAATTACGGTAGAATCGCCAGAATTAATTTTAGAAAGATCTGAAGTTGAAATGTAGGTTGAAAGTGATCTATTTACCAAAAAAAACAAACTATCAATAGCCTTTTGATACTTGACATTCTCTTTATGTAAAATTGTAATATGATAAGTTGTCCCGAAAACAAATCCCTCAAAATTAATTATTTGCATTTCTTTTTTTGAAGTACACGAAAATAAAATTGCTAAAAAAAACAGTAAAAAAAACTTTTTCATTCCTAAAAATTAAATAAAAACAAAGATACATTATAAAATACTCATAAAGTCATCATAAAATATCATTAATAGTCCTGTTATTAGAATCTATTTTATAAATTTGCTTAACAAATAATTTTTAAGAAAAAAATGAAAAAAATACTACTTTCCCTAGCCGTTGTTTTTCTACTTGGTTCTTGTGTCTCTAAAAAAGATTATGTAACCTTAGAAGCAACACATCAAAAAACAAAAGACGAATTACTTGCTGTAAAAACCAATTTAACAAAATGTTTAATTGAAACAGAAAAAAATCAAGCGACAGCTTCTTCATATAAATCTAAAATTACAGATTTAGAAACTACTGTTAAAGACTTGCAAAAAGACAAAAGAAAAACATTAGAGTTTGTTGATAACTTAACGGTACTTACTAAAGGAGCAAATGATAACATTAAAGAAACATTGATCCAATTAAGTAAAAAAGACCAGTACATTAAGTATATTAGAAAAGCAATGACAAAGAAAGATTCTTTGAATTTAGCAGTTGCTTTTAACTTAAAGAAAGAATTAAAAGAAGGTTTAGACGATCAAGATATTAAAATTAACGTTGAAAAAACGGTTGTTTTCATTTCTATTTCTGATAAGTTATTATTTAAAAGCGGAAGTTACAATGTAACTGATAAAGCGTATAAAGTATTAGAAAAAGTTGCAACTGTTATCAACGGACAACCTAATATGGATGTTATGGTTGAAGGTCATACAGATTCTAAAACTATTAAAACAGAATTCTTAGAAGACAACTGGGATTTATCTGCAAAAAGAGCAACTTCTATCGTTAGAATTTTACAAAATAAATTTAAAGTTACTCCAGGTAGATTAATTGCTGCTGGTAGATCTAGTTACGTGCCTTTAGCACCAAACGATACTGAAGCAAATATGGCTAAAAACAGAAGAACAAAAATTATTATCATGCCAAGATTAGATCAATTCTTTGATTTATTAGAAGAAAAAGCTGAGTAATTTTTTACCACATATTTTAAAAAACCTGTTTCGTTGAAACAGGTTTTTTTTGTTTGTAAAATAATTAGGTTTGTTTTTAAACTCCTTTTTATATAACTTCGCTACATATGCTGAACTTGTTTCAGCTACACTGAATATAGTTCATTACAACGAATCCATATTCGTTAATTAGAAAACATACAAAACCAACCTTTATGAAAAAACGTGATTTCCTAAAAAACATATCACTGGCTGTATTAGGCGCTCCATTTTATGGTAGCACTTTAGCTTCTTGTGCAGACGAAGCTGCTAAAACACCAGTAAATAAATTAGCTTCTAGTGAAGATTTCTGGTTAAAAGTCCGAGAAGATTACAAACTCAAACCAGAATATATCAATTTAGAAAGTGGATATTATAATATCATTCCTAATCCAACTCTAAATGCGCTTCACAAAAACATCGACATGGTTAATTATGAAGGTTCATATTATATGCGAACAGTGCAATGGGATAACAAAAAACGTATGTCAGAAAAATTAGCAAATATTGTTGGGGCCAAAGCAAAAAATATAATCATTACTCGAAACACAACCGAATCTTTAAATATGATTATTAAAGGGATGGATTGGAAAGCGGGAGATGAAGCAGTATATGCAATTCAAGATTATGGTGCTATGAAACTAATGTTTGAGCAAGTTGCAAAACGATTTGGAGTGGTTAATAAAGAAATTTCAGTACCTAATCACCCAAAATCCGATGAAGAAATTGTGAGTGTATACGAAAAAGCAATTACAGCAAAAACCAAATTGCTTATGGTTTGTCATATGATTAATGTTACTGGACAAATCTTACCAGTTAAAAAGATCTGCCAAATGGCACATAGCAAAGGTGTAAAAGTGATGGTAGATGGAGCACATTGCGTTGGTCATTTTGAATTTGAAATTAATGACCTAGAATGTGATTTTTACGGCTCTAGTTTACACAAATGGTTAGCTGTTCCTTTGGGTACAGGTCTTTTGTATGTTGCTGATGAACATATAGATGAACTTTGGCCAATTTTTGCAGAAAATAAAAGAAAACCAGGCGATATATCTAGGTTAAATCATACCGGAACAATTCCCGTATATCATGACTTAACTATAGAAAACGCCATAGATTATTATACATTACTTGGCGGTGCAAGAAAAGAAGCCAGACTGCGCTATCTACAAGAATACTGGACTAAAAAAGTAAGAAATGTTCCTGGAATTAAAGTAAATACACCTAAAGAGTCTCATAGAGCCTGTGGAATTGCCAATGTTGGAATTGAAGGTATAGAACCTGCAGATTTAGCAAAAAAATTACTGGATGATTATAACGTTTTTACAGTTGCTATAAAATATGCAAATGTACATGGATGTAGAATTACACCAAATGTATTTACCACGACTAAAGAGTTGGATATCTTTGTAAAATCCTTAAAAGAAATGGTGGTATAAATTATGAGTTATTGATTAAAATATGTAACAAAACCTATTCCAAAATCTTAATAAAATCTTCAAAAGCTACATAATATGGTTGGTCTTTAAAAACCGGATTTTCTGTACTTTCTGCATTGGCAATTCCTACGCCAGCAAACCAAACTTTAGCATTTTGCTTTTTTGCGTGTTCTTTAAAAGTCTCCATCCAAAGCACATCATATTCTTCTGGAGTTTGAATATTATTGGTGGTTTTTACCAATACAAAAATGGTGGGTTCTCCTTTTTTAAACAATACAAATTGCGGATGTTTTTTTAATTCACTATTTACTGCAACAAACTCATAACCCATTTCTTGGAGTTTTTTTCCAATGATGTTCATTCCTAAATTATGCAATTCTTGAGCTGATAAAACTTGCATTCTTATTTCTTTTTATTGTGCTTGTTGTAGTTTTTGTCGCCACGAGTTTTTGGCTTTTTGTATTTCTTTGCAATTTCTCTTCGGTAAGAACCACCTTGGTTGGTTTTACTGTTCTTTTCGCTTTTTTCATGAAATGCTTCACCAGGAACATATTCTTTCTTTGTTCTATTCTTAGAGCGTTCTATGTCTTCTCTTGGCCGTTCATCTTCTGTTAACAATTCAGAAATTGCAACTTCGGCAGGAAATGCTACTTTCGGAATTTTATAATTCATTAATTCCTCTAAGGCAGTTTTATCTTCTTGTTCTTTTGGCGTAGAAAATAAAATGGTTTTTCCTTCGTGTTCTGCTCTACCAGTTCTCCCAATTCTGTGCATGTAATTTTCAGGAAAATTAGGCGTATCAAAATTGATCACATGACTAATTTCTTCTAAATCTAATCCACGCGCCATAACATCTGTAGCCACCATAATTCTGTTCATTCCGTCATCAAACTGACGAATAGAACGAATTCTGTAATTCTGAGTTTTGTTAGAATGTATCACACAAATTTCATCAGCAAACGATTCGTCTAAAGATTCAAACAATCTATCTGCTCCTCTTTTATTTGCAACAAAAACCAACACTTTGGTAAAGGTCTTTGTATCTTTTAATAAGTGATTTAATAAATTTACTTTGGTGTAAAAGTTAGGAACATCATAACATTCTTGTGCAATATTATCTAACGGCGTTCCGCTTACTGCAATAGAAACCTTTTCTGGCGATTTAAAAAAGTCTGTAATCAATCCGTCAACATCTTCTGTCATTGTTGCAGAAAACATAATGTTTTGTCTGCGTTCTGGTAAAATATCAAAAATGTTTAAGAGTTGAAAACGAAAACCCAAATCTAACATTACATCCACTTCATCAATCACCAATTTTTGGATAGACTTCATGTTTAATGTTTTGCTCAAGGCTAAATCGTACAATCTTCCTGGAGTTGCAACAATAATATCTTGACCTTGTAAAATGGCTCTTTTTTGCACGTTGATATTTGCGCCACCATAAACTCCCAACACACGTAACGTAATATATTTTGCTAGTTTTTCTATTTCTTCTACAACTTGCAACACCAATTCTCTTGTTGGAACCAACACTAAAATCCGTGGATGCTTTTGTTCTGTAAATTTTAAATCTCTTAAAAGAGGCATCATGTACGCAAAAGTTTTCCCGGTACCTGTTTGCGCAATTCCAACTACATCTTTACCTGATCTTACTACAGAAAATGCTTGTTCTTGAACTGGAGTTGGATGTGTAAATCCTAAGTCTTCAACAGCGTTTAGAAGTTGTGTAGATAAATTTAAATCTTGAAAAGTAGTTTGCATAAAAAAATTAATTATGCGGCAAAGATACCATTTCTAAAAATGTTAATTCTCTAAAATTGTTTTTAAAGTAGCTGTATATTTTTCAAACCTTCTTACGTTGTGATGCGTTCCATTTTTAAGCGGAATAAACTCTTTCTTAGATGTAGAAATGAGCTTAAATAATTGTTTACTTCCTTCCATCGGAGTAGTTTTATCTTCTGTGCCATGAAAAATGGTAATCGGGCTTTTAATTTTTGAAATGTATTTGTTGGATGTAAATTTAAAGTTCAATAAAAACTTCGGAATTACTTTGTATTTAAAGTTTGCCGCGTGATGCAAATCATAAAATGGGGCCTCTAAAACAACGTGCTTTGGATTGTTTTCTGATGCAACTTTTGTGGCAAATGTGGTTCCTAAAGAACGTCCATACACAATAATTTTGTCTTCAGGAAATTGCTTTTTTACATACTCATAACTAAGTAAAGCATCGTTATACATTTGGGTTTCATTAAAAACTCCTGTACTTTTTCCGTAACCTCGATAATCGATCACAAAAACATCATACTTAAATTGTGTGAAATACGAAGTAATTTCTCCCCAACGAATTAAATTTCCTTGATTTCCATGAAAATATAAGATAATTCCTTTCGGATTTTCTGCCTTAATATGCAATGCATTTATGGTTTGGTTGTCTTTTGTTTTTAGGTTTACTTCTTCAAAATCAAAAGGAAATTGATACACATATTCTGCATCAATTGCTTCTGGTAAAAAAATAATTTTTTCTTGAAAAACATGTAATAAACCCATAATCAATATATAAATTGATACTAACGAAATTAGTGTCTTTTTTAATCGTTTCATTTCTTAGATGTGCGTTTAGTTCTTATAAAATCGATGCTTGTTTTTTCTCGATCAACTTTAGAAACATGCTCACTATTTAAAATTTCATCCAAAGCGCTGTGATAGCTTTCAAAATTATGCAAATTTTTATGTCCGCCACCAATAATTGGGTACAAACGCGTTAAACTTGGTTTCATTTTAGACAATTTTAAGCTTGATTTAAACGGAATCATCTTATCATTTGTACCATGAATAATTTTAATCGGGCAATCTACATATTTTATCCATTTGTAGGTTGGTATTTGATAACGCATTACCAAACCTAACGGAATAAAAGGCAAATAACGTTTTACATTTTTAGACATGCTAAAATACGGACACGCCAAAACCAACATTTTTGGATTATTTACAGAAGCAACTTTGGTTGCCAAACCAGTTCCTAAAGAACGTCCGTAGACAATAATTTTATCTTCGTTAATGATTTCTTTTAGTTTGTCATACACCAACAACGCATCATCTTTCATGGATTGTTGACTCATTTTTCCGGTACTTTTTCCGAAACCACGATAATCCATCATGATAACATCGTATCCGTGAATGGTAAAATCGATGGCAAATTTCCCCCAACCTTTGATGCTTTTAGAATTGCCTTTTAAATAATACACAACACCTTTAGAGTTTTCTGCCTGAAAATGCAATCCGTTAATAACAACGCCTTTTTTTATTTCGAGATTGTATTCTTTTACTTTTTGATTTTCGTACTGAAATATAAAATCTTCTGGCAATTTTTCTGGATGAAATAAAAAGCGTTCTTGAAAAAAATACAAGACAATACTTACAAAAGCAATGACTGCAAAAATGATTAAAATGATACTTGTATAATTCATCTAGAATTTTATTTGCACTAAACTACTGATTTTAAATTCAATAAAAAACAGTAAATTTATCAACCTCTTAATTACAACAACCAAATTAATATGATAAAATTCTTAAGCAGCATCAGTAAAGACAAGATTGTCATTGTTTTTTTACTGCTCTTTCTAATTTCTTGTAAACCACAAACAACACTTCCAGATCCTTATGAAGCTGGCTGGAAAGGCAAAAAAGTTTGTGAAGTATTACAAGACAACACTAAATTAAGAGTGCTAAAATGTACGTTTCCCCCTGGAGTTGGTCACGAGAAACATTATCACAATACACATTTTGGCTACACAATTACTGGAAGTAAATTTAGAATTACAACTACAGATGGAATCAAAGAAGTTGATGTACCGACCGGAAGTAATTTTTCAAATGAAGGAATTACCACGCATGAAGTTTTAAACATTGGAGATAAAACAGCTGTATTTTTGATTATTGAACCTAAATAAGCTTAAAACGATGATAAAAAATTATGTGCAAATATGCTTGCAGAAATCAAAAAAATGTTGAATTCCTAAATCAAAAAACCGACACATTTCTGTATCGGTTTTGTAAATCATTACTAGCCCCTAATCAAGTAATAATCTTTCTTTTAAAATTATGATTTATTCCTCTTTACGTTTCTATGCAATTAAAAATTAATCACATGCAACAAACGAAATCAAATATTAAATTTAAAAATAGCATTTCCACTAACTTATGAAGAAACAGTGTTTTCTTGTGAAGTTGAAGTTGATTTCTTTGTTATCCCCTACATTTAGAGCACGTTTTCTAATCCCTTTTTATATTTAGTAGAAAGAGGTATCTTTTCGTTTTCTAATTGAATAAAATCTTTACCTAAAGTATTAATTTTGGTAATATTTACGAGATATCTTCTGTGGCTTTGATAAAAAAGAGCCTCTGGCAATAAGTTATTAAACTCTGACAACTTACCTCTTATAACGTGTTTTTTCTTTTCTAACATCACCTCTAAATAATTTCCATCAGATTTTACAAAATAAATATGTTCAAAATACAATTTCACTTTTAGATTTCTATCTTTTATATACAAAAAATCATTACTTGTTTGCTTTAATTCATTCGAATTTTTCTGAGTTGATGAAAAATTATTTAATGCAATACTAATGGTTGTTAGTAATGTAGATTCTTGATAAGGTTTCATTAAATACCCATTAGGATTGGCCCCTAACACTTCTTTTAAAGTGTTTTGATCTCCATATGCGGTTAAAAATATTATTGGAATATTTAAATGTTTCCGAACTTGTTGTGCTAACCAAACACCATTTTTTGCTCCGGCTAAATTAACATCTAACAAAATTAAATCTGTTTCATTTTTTTTCAATTCTTCCCATGCCGTTTCTGCTTTTGCTGCCGATCCAGAAAGCTTAAAATTATTTTGCAACAACATTGTTTCAAGAGAAATTCTTGAAATTGCCATATCTTCAACTACATAAACACTAATTGTTTTCATCTTTTATTTTATAGGAATTTTTAAAAGTTAAAATATATGTTAGCCCATTATCATTTAGAATCTCTAATCTAGCACCAATTTCTTCCACAAACATTTTAATTAATTTTTGCCCCATTGTTTTACGTGTGATTGATGCATTTACATCAAAACCTTTTCCGTTATCAGAATACATAAATCGATATTCATTTAATGCTACCTCTTCTAAAGAAACAGATATGACTCCTTTTTTATTTGTGTTAAAAGCATACTTAAAAGAGTTTGTAACCAATTCATTAAAGATAAGTCCTAATGTTGTAGCATAATCTAACGTTAAAGAAATATCTGCTACATTAATTTTATAATCTATATTTTTTATGGATGATATTTGCAAAAGTTTGGCGCCAAGTTCTTTTAAATATTTTTTCATTGAAACTAAAGACACTGTTTTTTCTTGATAAAGCATTTCGTGAACCATAGCAATAGAATTGATGTGCTTTTGAGATTCATTTACCATTGCTGTAATTTCTGCATTTTCATGCTTTACCGACTGTAGATACAATAAGCCCGAAATTAATTGTAAGTTGTTTTTTACTCGATGATGTATTTCTTTTAATAAAACTGTTTTTTGTATTACAATTTCCTCAATTTCTTTCTTTTGATTTTGGATACTAATTCTATCTTTTCTTGATTTTACAATAAAAATAATAATACTAATTAAAAATATTAATAGAAAAATAATTGCGTAGGTAACAATTAATAATAAATCATCTTTTTTATTCATTTTCTAAACCGTGCTTATTTATATAGTTCCATTCTGTATAAATTAATACTTGATAAATTATATAAAAGACCGTATTAAAAATCCAAATATCTATGTATGGATCTTCAATAAAAACAAGTTCATAATTTCCAAATAAAAATATTAAAGAGCTGCATAAAACATACAAAACCATTCCAGTGTTCAAGAAAAAAAATTGTTTCTTTTCTCCTAAAGTATTGTAAAAGTGAATAAAAGCGTACACTATTAATAGCAAGGAAGTCGATGCTATTTCAAACAAGTTAAATTGCCAAAAAGAATCTTTATTAAACACATACATTCCTATAATAATTAAAGTTACAATGATGTAGTTGGTAACAATAATTTTTTTTAATTTTTGATTTGTAAATAAGCGGTAAAAAACGGCACTTAATAATACAAATTGCGCATTAAAATAAAAGTGTGATAAGAAAAAATTTGCTCCTGGGTTTATATATCCAATGATATTACAAAACAACTCAACAATAAATAATACAATTAAATAAATGGTTACATACTTATAAACTTGATTGTTGAATTTCTTAACCTTAAACGAAAATAAAATTGCGTTGATTAACAATAAAAAAAGGCTAAAAACACTTAATGCAAAACCGAAAAAGTAAGGATCCATATACTTATATTTTTTATAAAAATACTATATTAAAATTAATTCCAATATTTTATAACATCTAATAAAAAGGAACTTCATTCTTTACCCTTAAATATAACCATAAAAAAACCGATACATTTCTGCATCGGTTTTTGTTTTATTTTTTTGAAGCTTACCCTCCAAAGTCATCAAATCGGATGTGCTCATCTGGAATACCAAAATCTTCTCCCATTTTTTGTACTGCTTGATTCATTAATGGAGGCCCACAGAAATACAATTCTAAGTCTTCTGGAGTTTCGTGATGATTCAAGTAATTTTCTATTACACAGTTATGAATAAACCCTACAAAACCATCTCCTTCTGTATCATTAATATCTTTTTTCTTTGTCCAATTATCCGATTCTGTAGGATCAGATAAAGCGATATAGAATTTAAAATTCGGAAAATCTTTTTCTAAAGCTCTAAAGTGTTCTATATAAAATAATTCTGCTTTAGAACGTCCTCCGTACCAATACGTAACTTTTCTACCTGTTTTTAAAGTTCTAAATAAGTGATATAAATGCGAACGCATTGGCGCCATTCCAGCTCCACCACCAACATATAACATTTCAGAATCAGATTCGTTGATGAAAAATTCTCCGTAAGGTCCAGAAATAGTACACTTGTCACCTTTTTTTAAGTTAAAAATATACGAAGAAGCAATTCCTGGGTTTACATCCATCCATCCACCTTTTGCTCTATCAAAAGGAGGTGTTGCAATACGTACATTTAACATAATTTCTCTTCCTTCCGCAGGAAATGAAGCCATTGAATATGCTCTTTCTACAGTCTCTGTGTTTTTCATCACCAAAGGCCATAATTTAAACTTATCCCATTCTGGTTTAAATTTATCTGGAGTGTCATGCTCTTCTGGATGCGCAGTAATATCCATGTCAGAGAAATTCACTTCACATTCTGGAATTTCAATTTGAATATATCCTCCTGCTTTGTAACCCATGTCTTGTGGAATTTCCACAACAAATTCTTTAATAAAAGTGGCTACATTATAATTTCTAACAACCACTGCATCCCATTTCTTAATTCCAAAAATTTCTTCTGGAATAGAAATATCCATGTCTTGTTTTACTTTTACTTGACAAGATAAACGCACTCCTTGCGCTAATTCTTTACGTGTAAAATGAGGCGTTTCTGTTGGCAATGCTTCACCTCCACCAGAATTTACGTGACATTCACATTGAATACACGTTCCACCACCACCACAAGCTGAGGGTAAAAATATTTTTTCTGCTCCTAAAGTTGATAATAAAGTTCCTCCAGACCCAACTTCAATCGTTCTTTCTCCATTGATCGTAATTTTAACTGGACCAGACGGAGATAGTTTTTGTTTTACAAATAACAACACTGCAACCAATAACAAAGTTATTACTAAGAATGCAGCTACTGTAGCTGTAATTGTTCCTAATGTACTTGCCGCTAATATCATTATTCTTTTATTTCTTTAGAGTTATTCGCTAATTCTTTTTTCTTCACCTCTTTAGCTTTTGCATCTTCTTTGATTATTTTAACAGCTTTTTCAGTTTTTGGAGCTTCTTTTACTTCTTCATCGCCACCTGTTAACATTCCTCCAAAACTCATAAATCCAATTGCCATTAAACCTGTTACAATAAACGTAATTCCTAATCCTCTTAAAGGAGCAGGAACGTTAGAGTATCTAATTTTCTCACGAATTGCTGCAATCGCTAAAATTGCTAAAAACCATCCGATTCCAGATCCAACACCATACGTTAAGGCCAAACCTAAAGTTTGAATTTCACGAGATTGCATAAATAATGATCCTCCTAAAATTGCGCAGTTTACTGCAATTAATGGTAAGAAAATACCTAATGAATTGTATAAAGAAGGTGAAAATTTTTCTACAATAATTTCTACCAATTGTACCATGGTTGCAATAGTTGCAATAAACATGATGAATGATAAGAAACTTAAATCGTACTCTGCATATTCTGGCCCTAACCAAACCAATGCGCCTTCTTTTAAAATGTATTGATCTAACAACCAGTTTAACGGAACGGTAACGGCTAATACAAAGATTACCGCAGCTCCTAAACCAACAGCTGTAGATACTTTTTTAGAGACAGCAAGGTACGAACACATTCCTAAGAATGTTGCAAAAACCATGTTGTCTATAAATATCGATTTGAAAAATAATTCTATATGTTCCATTTATTTTAAGTTTTCAGTTTCAGTACTCAGTGTTCAGTTAGCTTTTTACTGCAAACTGTAACTGCTTACTGACAACTAATTTAGTCTTCTATTAATGCTTTATTTCTACTACGTTGCACCCAAATAATAATTCCTAGTACAATTAATGCCATTGGTGCCAATAACATAAATCCGTTATTTTCATATCCGTAAGCATAAACGCCTGTTTTTTCGATAGGATCTCCTAATATTTTAAATCCTAATAAAGTACCAGAACCTAATAGTTCTCTAAAGAAACCTACAAGAATTAAAATTAAACCATAACCAGCAGCATTTCCAATTCCGTCTAAGAAAGATTTCCACGGTCCATTTGCCAACGCAAAAGCTTCAAAACGCCCCATAATAATACAGTTTGTAATAATCAATCCTACAAAAACAGATAAGGTTTTACTTAATTCGTATGCAAACGCTTTTAGAATTAAATCAACAATAATTACTAAAGCTGCTACAACAACTAGTTGTACAATAATTCTAATTTTTGAAGGAATGATATTTCTCATTAAAGAAATAACTACGTTCCCTAACCCCAACACAAACAGTACCGCTACAGCCATTACAATTGACGCTTTTAATTCCGCTGTAATTGCCAATGCAGAACAAATACCCAATACTTGTATTGTAATTGGATTGTTATCCGTTAGTGGATCTTTGATTAATGCTGCGTCTTTTTTTGATAAAAGTCCCATATTAATTTAATTTTAAAGTGTTAAAGAATGGTACGTATTTTTTCAACTCTGATTTAATCATAGCTGAAACTCCATCACCAGTAATCGTTGCTCCTGCAATAGCATCAACTTCATTATCCGTTTTATCTATATTTTTTGGATCGTTATTTCCTTTTGCAACTTGAATTCCTTTAAATGCGTCGTTGTGCATCATTTGTTCTCCAGTAAAATCATCCATAAAGAAACGTTGTTTAATGTTTGCTCCCAAACCTGGAGTTTCTCCTTTATGGTCAAAATAAACACCTTGTACAACCATGTTTTTGTCCATAGCTATATATCCCCAAATAGCATCCCAAAGTCCTTTTCCTCTAATTGGAACGATGTAAAATGTGTTTCCATCTTTTTCTCCAACAAATAAAGGAAGTTTTCTTTGTTTGCCTTCTTTCTCTAATGATTGTTGCTTCTTAACATCAATCAAATAGGGTTCTTGTTTATTGTTTTCAGCCATATATTCTTCACGATTTTGTTGCTTAACAACTTTTCCGTTTTCAGTAACTAAAACCAATTGCTCCTTAATATATTTAGAAAATACATCTGCTACTTTATTTTTAGAAACAAAGATTGCACTAGTTTCATCATTTTCATTTACGCCCATTGCGTATAAAATATTTTGCTGCTTTTCGATTCGTTTATTTTCATCGATTGCTGGTTTCAATGACGATGAGAAAAACGCTAATAACGTTCCTACTACTAGCACCATTCCTACTGCGAATAGTATTGTATATAAATTACTATCTGTTCTCTTACTCATATCTAGGCAGTTTTAACTTTAGCACGTTTTAATCTTCTTTTTACATTTCCTTGAACCACATAATGATCAATTGTTGGAGCAAATACATTCATTAATAGAATTGCTAACATAACTCCTTCTGGATATGCTGGATTGAATACACGAATCATAATTGATAAAAAACCAATTAAGAAACCATAAATCCATTTTCCTTTATTTGTTTGTGATGCTGTTACCGGATCAGTTGCCATATACACAGCACCAAAAGCGAAACCTCCAATTAATAAATGATGCCAGAATTCTGTGCTCATTAAATCGTAGAATTTACTGCTTTCTCCAATCCATCCTTGGTCTACAACTCCGTTGAATATTAATCCCATTGCCAACGCTCCTAAAGAAGCACTTAACATAATTCTCCAACTTCCTATTTTTGTAAATATTAAGAACAACGCTCCGATTAAGATAAGCAAGGTTGATGTTTCTCCAACCGAACCTGGAATAAATCCTGCAAACATGTCCCAAGTAGAATACACCATTTCTTTTCCTTGCGCTAAAGTTCCTAAAATAGTTTCTCCAGAAATTGCATCAGCAGCTCCTATTTTTTCAACCGCTCCGGTTACCCAAACTTTATCTCCACTCATCCAAGTTGGATATGCAAAAAATAAAAATGCTCTAATGGTTAAAGCCGGATTTAAAATATTCATTCCTGTTCCACCAAAAACTTCTTTTCCGATGATAACACCGAAAATTACAGCTACCGCTAACATCCAAAGTGGAATATCAACAGGAACAATTAAAGGAACTAACATTCCTGTTACCAAATAGCCTTCTTCAACTTCGTGATTATTAATTACTGCAAAAATAAATTCAATCAATAAGCCAACTCCGTAAGAAACGACTACTAATGGTAAAATTTTAATTGCACCGATAAGGAAGTTATCTAAATTCCAGAATTGCCCACTAAAGAATGACATTCCTGAAGTAAAGTTTCCGTTTACTGCAACATTGTGTTGAAAACCTGCATTAAACATACCGAAAATTAAACATGGCACTAAAGCCATAATTACAATATTCATGGTACGTTTTAAATCGTCTGCCGCTTTGATATGAGTTCCTCCGTGAGTAGTCTCATTCGGCAAATATAAAAAGGTATGGATTGCGTTAAACGCAGGCGCCATTTTTGTCCCTTTATATTTTTCTTTTAAATTATGTAAATTTTGTTTTAAGCCCATAATCTTATCCTAATTCTTCTCTCATTAAGTCCAATCCTTCTCTAAGAATTTTCTGATGAGGTTGTTTTGATACACAAATAAATTCTGTTAAAGCAAAATCTTCCGGTGCAACTTCATACGCACCTAAAGCTTCCATTTCGTCTAAATCTTTATACATACATGCTTTTAATAATTGCATTGGATATATATCTAACGGAAAAACTTCTTCATAAGAACCCGTAACTACAAATGCTCTGTGCTCTCCGTTTGTGTTGGTATTTAAATCGTATTTTTTCTTTGGATTTAGCCAAGAAAAAGTAAATGCTCTCGTTGTAGAAATTTTATTAAAAACGGGTTTGTTCCAACCAAATAATTCATAATCGTCTCCTTCTGGAATTGCCGTGATTTGATTGTCATAATATCCTAAATTTCCATCCAAAGAAACTTGGAAACCAGACAATACATTGCCACTAATTATTCTTGCTTTTTCTTCTTTCAGATTCCCTTTTACAACAGTAGAAATTGTTGCTCCTGGATATGCTGTAACATATTTTGGTTTAGAAAACTGAGATCCTGTTAATGCAATAGTTCTTTTTGCATTGAATTTTCCTGTCAACAACAATTCTCCAATTACAACCAGATCTTGTGCAGAAACAACCCAAACAACTTCTCCTTTATTAATCGGATTTACTTGCGCAATTTGTGTGCTTACATTTCCAATAGGATGTGGACCAACCAAACCGTGTAATTCTGCTCCTTTTACTCCATTAAATGGCGATAAATTAGCCCCTTTAGAAATAGAAACATGTACTTTTCCTTCGGTTAATTTTCCTAAGGCAGTAATAGCTTCTTGAATTTCCGCTTCTTTTCCTTTGAGTGCATAATCTAAATCTGCCGCTAAAGGTGCGCTATTGTATCCAGAGATAAAAATAGCTTTCGGAGCCTGATTTGGATTTGCAACAACATCATACGGTCGTTGTTTTACAAAAGGCCAACAACCTGAAGAAAGTAAATGTGTTTTTACTTCTTCTCCAGACATTTTAGCTGCCTCTTTTTTACCAAAATCTGCAAACTGCTGTGAAGCATCTGCTAAGATTTTAATTTCTAATACTTTTCTTCTTTCTCCTCGAATAATATCTGTTACTTTTCCGCTGACTGGCGAAGGAAATAAAATGCGCTCATCACTTTTTGAAAAAAATAGTGAATCACCTGCTTTTAATTCTGCTCCAATTTTAACGGTAAGTTTAGGTGTTATTCCGTGAAAGTTTTCTGGCTTTATTGCATACACCCCACTAACATTAATAATTGCTGTGGTTTGTTCTGCTTCGCCAACAAGTTTGATATCCAAACCTTTTTTTATACGGATGTCTTTTGACATAGTAAATATGACTTTTAATTATCTTAAAAAAACATGCAAATTTATAAATTTTACGAATGTTCCGCAGCCTATTTAAGGTTTATCTTATCTAAATCACCTTATTTATATTAATTCTAAATAATGTTTGTTTCTACTAATTTAATATTTAGTACGTTTGTATAAATACGGGCAATATTATCTTTTAAATCCCCAAAAATAGTACGATGAGAAAAAAGAATTTTTTAGCAATCTTATTTCTTTCTGTGTGGATGTTTTCTTACGCTCAAAACAATATCAAAAGCGTTCAGCTTAAACCTTTTGGCGCAACTAATTTTGCTGCAATTGTTCCTTTAGGAAAAACACTATTGCTTTCTTTTGATGATTTAGATGCAGATCAAAAAGCATATTCTTACAAAATACAACACATGGACTCTGATTGGAAACCAAGCAGCATTTCTACCAATCAATATATTGTTGGATTTAACCAAAACAGCATTTTAGAATACGAAAATTCTTTTAACACCTTACAAAATTACACACATTATAAAGTTGAAATTCCGAATGAAAACACCAAAATAACTAAAAGCGGAAATTATCTTATTTCAGTTTTAGACGATGCTCAAAATAGTATTTTCTCGAGAAGATTTACCTTGTACGAAAGCAAGGTTTTAGTTGGTGCTACTGTAGAAAGGAAAAGAAATACACAAATCACAAATCAGCAACAAATAGTGCATTTTACAATTAATTATAACGCGAACGAAATCAAAAATCCTTCGCAAGAAATTAAAACTGTTGTCTTACAAAACAACATCTGGGAAACAGCGATTTCAAATTTAAAACCGCAGTTTTTCAGAAACAATCAATTGGTGTATCAATACTATAATAAGACTAGCTTTTATAGCGGAAATGAATATCTGAATTTTGATAATAAACAAATAAGAAATAGCACAGTTCAAATTGCACGTGTAGAAAAAAAAGACATTTATAACGCATATTTATATCCGCAAGAACCCAGAAAACTAAACCCTTATACGTATTTCCCAGACATAAACGGACAGTTTGTCGTCAGAACTACAGAAGGAAACAATCCGTTTACAGAGGCAGATTATGCAATAGTTCATTTTTCGTTAGATGCTGATGAAATTCCAACAAAAGAAGTTTATGTGTACGGCGCTTTTAACGATTTTAAAACAACTCAAGAAAACAAAATGACCTTTAATTCTGAAACAAAAAAGTATGAAGTTTCTATCTTGTTAAAACAAGGGTTTTATAATTACACATTTGCTACAAAAGGTAAAAACAACACTATAAATACCCACGAAATTAACGGCTCTTTTTATCAAACAGAAAACGAATATACGGTGCTTGTATATTACAAAGCTTTCGGCGAAAATTACCAGCGCGTTATTGGAGTTGGTAGTGCAACAACACATCAACAATAATAAAATGCAGTAATTTTTCTCTATTTCTCTAAAGTTCTTATATTTGGTACGCTAACTTTTCTGAAAATTGTATGGTACAACAAATTACAAATGGCATAAAAATATCTGTTAAAACAGCATTTAATGGCGTTATTAATAAAGGACTAAACTCTTTTAATGCGTTTAGTTATGTTATTAATATCGAAAATGAATCGAGTGATATTGTACAATTACTAGAACGTTTCTGGGAAATATCTGATGCTTTAAATGACAAAGAATTTGTTGTTGGCGAAGGCGTTGTAGGGCAACAACCAATCTTAAATCCAAACGAACAATACACCTACCAATCTAATTGTTTTTTACTTGGCGATTCGGGCTCTATGAAAGGCACTTTTAAAATGATCAATAAAAAAACAAATACCTTTTTTCAAGTAATCATCCCTACTTTTCAACTATCAACCTCTTCATTACTTAACTAATGAAAGTACGAATTAGGAAAAAAAGCAATAAACCAGCAAAGATTTTAGACGCTGAGTGTTTTAATTGCGGACATCCTTTTTCTGGTCATGAAAAATTTTGTCCTGAATGTGGACAAGCAAACAAAGACAAACGCATTACATTTGGTAGTTTTTTACACGAATTTTTTAACGGATTTATTTCTTGGGATTCCAAATTCTGGACCACTATTGTTCCGCTTTTAACTAAACCAGGCAAAGTTTCTAGAGATTATATTGATGGAAAAAGACAACGTTATGCAAATCCGTTTCGTTTTTATTTATCAGTTTCTGTACTTTTCTTTTTAATGCTTGGAGCCACAGAAAGTTATGATACATTTAAAGAACTTAGAACAGGAAAAACGACAAAAAACAAAAGCTTAAATGATCGGTTTAATGATACTTCAAAAACGTTAGACTCTCTAGATTTAAAATCAAATTTAAAGGATGCTTTAAAAGATGTTGACTCCATAAAAAGAGAAGAAATTTTAAACGCCATTTCTAAAGCAAACTTAGATTCTCTTAAAAATAAATCAACAAGTTCAGGGCATCTCCGAATAGGGACTTTCCCAGATGCGAGTAACTACTTTTTCTTTCAAAAAAAACATCCAGAATTAGACATAGAAACCGCATTGGATAGCTTAAAAGCAGAACATACTTTTGTGAATCGTTTTATGTATAGTAGGTTTCAAGCTGTTGATAAAATATGGAAAAATGATGAAAATAGAAAGCAATTTACAAAACAAGTAATCTCTTACGTTTCAATTTCTTTATTTGTTTTATTGCCTTTATTTACGCTCTTTTTAAAACTCTTTTATGCGAGAAGAAAATTTACCTATGTAGAGCATTTAATCTTTGTTTTTCATACTCAAACTGTTTTCTTCTTATTGCTATCGCTTTTTTATCTTATCAATTATATAAAATACAATGAGTATATAACAACCATCTTTTTGTTGCTCTTTATAATCTACTTGTTTTTGGCAATGAAACATTTTTACAAACAAGGTTATTTTAAAACCTTTCTAAAATTTATACTCATAAATATAAGCTTTTTCTTTGCTTCTTTATTCGGATTTGTATTTATAGCGCTAATTGCGTTTGCTTTTTATTAACTGATTTTTTCGTAATTCAAGGCGATGTTTTGATCACTTTTTTTAACAGAAGTAATACTAACTGTTTCAACATAACTACGTTTCATTTTTGGTGAATTTTCTGGAGTTCCGAATTCAGAATTGTGATGAAATTTTAAAATTTCTTCTTGTGTAATTCCCTTTTGATTTGCCAACCAATCAGCAAACCACCCTTTTCGCAATTCTTTTTCTTGCTGCGTATATAACGTTGATGAAGACCAAATTTTGGGTTCGTTTTTTAATTTAGAAAAATGTTGTTGTGTTCCGTCCCAAACCAATTCGTATGCTTTTAATTTGGTGTTCCAATCTAACAATACAATTGTAAATGGTTCTATTCCTATAAAATCGAAAGTGGTAATATAGTTTTCAAAATCGTCCGATTTTAAAATAGCTTTCACAATAATTCCTCTGCTCATTTTATACAATGCTTCACGTTCGTGAATTTCAAATCCGCCATTTAACAAACAAACCAATCTGTTTTTATCACTTAAACCAATCCAAGTTCCACCAGCCAATTCATCTTTTGGATAGGTTAGTTTTACACCATCTTCAAAATACTCTTTAGGCTCCAAGGTTTTTCTTGATGGTTGCTCATCTCTATTAGAAGTCAATATAAAATCAGATTCACCAATTGGCAAATACGTAACTGTACACATAAATAGTATTTGTTTTTGTTAATTTACAACTGGCTGTCGAGTTCATAAAACTAAAAATAAGTTGTAACTTTGCACTTCAAAATTAGTCGATTAAAACTTAAAATCACACAAAATGGCAAGAGGATTTTTTAAAGTTCCAACAGCAGTAAACGAGCCCGTAAAAGGATATGCTCCAGGATCTCCAGAAAGAACAGAATTATTAGCAATGTACAAAACAATGTTCAACAGCAATATTGATGTACCAATGCATATTAATGGTGAAGAAGTAAGAACAGGAAACACTAAAAATATTACTCCGCCACACGATCATAAACATGTAGTTGGTCAATATCATACTGCAGATAAATCGCATGTAGATACGGCAATTTCTACTGCTTTAGCTGCAAGAGAAGCTTGGTCTTCTGTAAGTTGGATGGAACGCGCTTCTATCTTTTTAAAAGCAGCTGAATTATTAGCAGGACCCTATAGAGCAAAAATGAATGCTGCAACCATGATTGCACAATCTAAAAATGTACATCAAGCAGAAATTGATGCAGCTTGTGAAATGATTGATTTTTTCCGTTTTAATGTTCAATACATGACGGATATTTTTAAAGATCAACCAGATTCTGCACCAGGAATATGGAACAGAGTTGAGTACAGACCTTTAGAAGGATTTGTTTATGCAATTACTCCGTTTAACTTTACTTCTATTGCTGCAAACTTACCAGCAGCAGCAGCTTTAATGGGAAATGTGGTGGTTTGGAAACCTTCTGATCATCAAGCATATTCTGCACAAGTAATTGTAGATTTATTTAAAGAAGCTGGTTTACCAGACGGCGTAATTAACGTTGTTTATGGAGATCCTGTGATGATTACGGACACTGTTTTAGCTTCTCCAGATTTTGCTGGATTACACTTTACAGGATCTACACATGTTTTCAAAAATTTATGGAAACAAATCGGAAACAACATCAATATTTACAAAACATATCCAAGAATTGTTGGAGAAACTGGTGGAAAAGATTTTATCTGGGCACACAATTCTTCAAATCCGTTACAAGTTGCAACTGCAATTACAAGAGGTTCTTTTGAATATCAAGGACAAAAATGTTCTGCTGCTTCAAGAGCGTATATTCCTGCTTCCATGTGGGCAGAAGTAAAAGGGCATTTAATTGCACAAGCAAGTGAAATAAAAATGGGTTCTCCAGAAGATCCATCAAATTACGTTAACGCAGTAATTCACGAAGGTTCTTTTGATAAAATTGCAAGTTTCTTAGACGCTGCAAAAAAGGATGCGGATGCAGAAATCATTATTGGTGGTGGTCACGATAAATCTGTTGGATACTTTATTGAGCCAACTGTTATTGTAGCAAAATCGCCAACGTATAAAACAATGTGTACGGAGTTATTCGGTCCTGTAATGACAATCTACGTTTATGAAGATGCAGCATGGGAATCTTCTTTAAAATTAGTGGATGAATCTACAGAATATGCATTAACTGGAGCCATTTTTTCTACAGATAGATATATTGTTGAAAAAGCTTCTAAAGCGTTAGAAAACGCTGCTGGAAACTTTTACATCAATGACAAACCAACTGGTGCTGTTGTTGGTCAACAACCATTTGGTGGAGCAAGAGCTTCCGGAACAAATGACAAAGCTGGTTCTGCACAAAACTTATTACGTTGGACATCTGTTCGCTTAATCAAAGAAACATTTGTAACTCCACAAGATTATAAATATTCGTATTTAGGATAAGAATAAAATAAAAATTCTATTTAAAACCTCATCAAATATTTGATGAGGTTTTTTTTACCATAAAATCCAATCATCTCTTTAACATTATTGAATCTCAATATTTTGTATATTTATCGACATCGAAAAATAATATATACAAACAACCAAAATAATGATTAAAAAAATTCTATTTGTTGCTTTTGCAATTATACTAGTCGCCTGTAACACAAATAAAAAAGAAAAAGAAACTTCCTTAAATGTTCCTTTTCAAAAATTTGAATTAAAAAATGGATTACAAGTTGTAATGCATATCGACAAGTCTGACCCTGTTGTTGCCGTTGAATTAATGGCACATGTAGGTTCGGCAAGAGAAATTGCAGGAAGAACAGGTTTTGCACATTTATTTGAACATTTATTATTCTTAGAATCAGAAAATTTAGGAAAAGGCGGATTGGATAAAATGACTGCTAGAATTGGTGGTTCTGGAGCAAATGGATCAACATCAAGAGACCGAACAAATTACCTGCAAACGGTTCCAAACGATGCTTTAGAAAAAATGATTTGGGCAGAAGCAGACAAATTAGGTTGGTTTATCAATACGGTAACAGACCCTGTGCTGGCAAAAGAAAAGCAAGTTGTAAAAAACGAAAAAAGACAGAGTTACGACAACAGACCTTATGGGCACAATCAAGTAATTATTGACCGTAATTTATATCCAAAAAATCATCCATATAATTGGCAAGTAATTGGTTCTTTAGAAGATTTACAAAACGCAAAATTAGAAGATGTAAAAACGTTCTTTAAAAAATGGTATGTTCCTAATAATGCTACATTGGTGTTGTCTGGTGATTTTGATCCTGTGCAAGCAAAAAAATGGGTTGAAAAATATTTTGATGAAATTCCGAGAGGAGACGAAATTACTCCGTTAGAAAAAAGACCTGGAGTTGTTAAAGAAACGAAATTATTATATTACGAAGATAATTTTGCAAGATTACCAATGTTAACATTCGCTTGGCCAACAGTAGAATTATACAACAAAGATTCATATGCTTTAAATATTTTAACGCAATATTTATCACAAGGAAAAAAAGCTCCCTTAAACCAAGTGTTGGTTGATGATTTAAAATTAACGTCATCAACTTCTATGTATAACAGGAGTTCAGAATTGGCAGGGCAAACTCAATTGGGAGTTCGTGGTTTTGCAAATGTAGATTTGAATGAAATCAATAACGGGATACAAAAAGCTTTTGAAAAATTTGAAAAAGAAGGCATTTCAGACAAAGATTTAAACAGAATAAAAGCAGGTTTAGAAACTCGTTTTTACAGCAGCTTATCGAGTGTTTTAGGAAAAGGAACTAGTTTAGCTTCTTTTAATACGTATGCAAACGATCCTGGTTTTATCAATAAAGAAATCAATTATACGTTAGGTGTTACTAAAGAGGATGTAATGCGTGTTTACAATACATACATTAAAAACAAAAACTTTATCGCAACTAGTTTTGTACCAAAGGGAATGGAAAAATTAGCCCTCAAAAATTCTAAAGAAGCCATTATAAAAGAGGAAAAAATTGTTCAAGGAGCTGAAGAAAATTTCGATCCAAAAATTGCTGCGAAATACAAAAAAACACCTTCAACTTTTGATAGATCTATAGAACCTCCTTATGGTAAATCTCCAGAATTATCAGTTCCTACCGTTTGGAAAAATGAATTATCAAACGGAATTAAAGTCTTCGGAATTGAAAACAGCGAAGTTCCTTTAGTGCAATTTAATTTGGTAATTGACGGTGGTCAGTTATTAGAAAAAATGGACAAATTAGGTGTTGCAAACTTAACGGCTAGTTTAATGAATAGAGGAACAAAAAACAAAACAGTTGCTCAATTAGAGGAAGCAATTCAAGAGTTAGGAGCTTTTATTAGAGTTTCTTCATCTACCGAAAATATTACAATTAGCGGAACAACGTTGGCTAAAAACTATTCAAAAACAGTTGCGCTTATTGAAGAAATGTTGTTAGAACCTCGTTGGGATGAAACTGAGTTTGAATTGCTAAAAAAATCTGTAGTTGGTAATTTACGTCAGCAAAAAGCAAGTCCAACAACAATTGCAAACAATGTGTATAACGAATTGATTTACGGTAAAGACAATATCCGTTCTAAAAATACTTTAGGAACTATAGAATCTGTTGACAATAGTACGTTAGACGATTTAAAATCATTTTACACAAATTACATTTCTCCATCAGTTGCTAAAATGCATATTGTTGGTGATATTAAAAGAGACGATGTTTTGGCGTCTTTATCTAATTTAAATGCAAAATGGGAATCAAAAAATGTTGAAATCCCTATTTACAAAACTCCAGAAGCACCCAATAAACCAACCGTTTATTTTTATGATGTTCCGAATGCAAAACAATCTGTAATTAATTTTGGAGCGCCTGCTTTGGCTGCAACGGATAAAGATTTTTATCCTGCAACGGTAATGAATTATATTCTTGGTGGCGGTGGATTTGCTTCTCAATTAACACAAGAATTAAGAGAAGGAAAAGGATATACATACGGAATATATTCAGGTTTCTCTGGAACAAAAGCTGTTGGTCCATTTACAATTTCTAGTAGAGTTAGAACCAATGTCACCTTAGAATCTGCTCAGTTGGTTAAGAAAATCATCACTGATTATCCTAAAAATTATTCTGAAAAAGATTTGGCAACAACCAAAGGTTTTTTAATTAAAAGTAATGCACGTAGATTTGAAACAATGTATGCAAAATTAAACATGCTTCAAAACATGAGTGCTTATGGTTTTAGCTCTGATTACATAAAAGACAGAGAAAAAATTGTAACCGAAATGACGATTGAAAAAATTCAGGAATTGTCTAGAAAATATGTAAATCCAAATAAAATGATTTGGCTTTTTGTAGGTGATGCAGAAACGCAATTAGACAGATTAAACGAATTAGGTTTCGGACAACCAGTGCTATTAAATAAGACTAAAGAAAAAATCAAACATTAAAAAATATGAAATTATTCAACAAAACTCTCATCGCTTTTGCATTGTTGTTTTCAACAATTGTTTTAGCACAAGAAACAAGGCTACTTCGTCAACCAACCATACATGCAAATCAAGTTGCATTTGCCTATGGTGGAGATATTTGGACAACCAATTTATCAACCAATATTACAACCAGATTAACAAGTACTGCTGCTATGGAGAGTACTCCACATTTTTCTCCTGACGGAAAATGGATTGCGTTTACATCAAACAGATCTGGTTCTCAATCAGTATATATTGTTTCTGTAAATGGTGGTGATGCGAAAAGATTGACTTGGCACACTAGCTCTTCAGTTGCAAGAGGCTTTACAAACGATGGAAAAAATGTGCTTTTTGCATCTACTAGAGATACTGCTCCATCTTCTTTTGATCGCTTATATACCGTTTCTGTAAATGGCGGACCAGCAACAAAATTGATGGAACAATGGGCAACTTCAGGTTCATATGCTCCAAATGGAAAGCAAATGATTATCGATAGAGTAAGACGTTGGGATGTTGAATGGAGAGATTATCGTGGGGGGCAAAATACGCCACTTATCATTGTTGATTTAAAAACCTTGAACGAAACCTTATTGCCAAATAACAAAACCACAGACAGACATCCTATTTGGTTAAATGATGTTGTCTATTTCCTTTCGGATAGAACGCATACATCAAATGTTTGGTCTTACAACACCAAAACAAAAGCAGTAAATCAAATCACAAAATTTAAAGGAACTGCGGTAAAATCGTTAAGCGGATCTAAAAACACATTGATTTTTGAGCAAGATGGTTATTTACATACATTAGATTTAAAAAACAATCGTTCAAAACGATTAAAAATTTCTGTAAAAGGAGATTTTCCTTGGACAGCAACGAAATGGGAAAACGTAAATGATCGTGTAGATTTTGCGAGCATTTCTCCAAACGGAAAAAGAGTTGTGATGGCTTCTCGCGGTGATATTTTTACAACTCCTGTTGAATTTGGAGATTCTAGAAATATTACACAAACTTCTGGGGTTGCAGATAGAGCGCCAATTTGGTCTCCAAAAGGAGATGAAATAGCGTGGTTTTCTGATGCAAACGGAAAAAATTACGCATTACATATTACCAATCAAGACGGAACAGCAAAAACAGAAACTATTTCTATAGGGATTTCTAAAATGGCTTGGGAACCAACGTGGTCTCCAGACGGAAAACACATTGCTTTTGTAGATGATGACACGCGTATTAGAGTCATCAACTTAGAAAAAAAATCGATCAAAACCATTGACAATGCTGGCAACAATTTAGAACGTGGAAGGATGGGAATTACCTGGTCTCCAGATTCAAATTGGTTAGCTTATTCAAAATCTGGCGATAATGGCATGAAACAAATTAAAGTTTGGTCATTAGAAACCAATGATGTTACTGCAATTACAGATCCTTTTGCTGATTCATTTTCTCCTGCTTGGGATTTAGATCACAAACATTTATACTTTTTAGCAAGTACAAGTGTTGCTTTAGGTTCTGGATGGGCAAATACAAGCTCTATGACTGCTAAACCAAATTATGCGGCGTATGTTATCAATCTTGCAAAAAAAGACGATTCTCCTTTTAAACCAAAAAGTGATGAAGAAAAGGTGAAAGAAGAAAAATCAGACGATAAAAAAGAAGACAAATCAAAAAGTAAAAAAACTGCAGACAAAAAAGATAAAAAAATTGTGATAGATTTTGATGGAATTGCCCGTAGAATTATGGCACTTCCTTTACGTGGAAATTACAACAGCATTATTGCGGGTCCAAGTGGATTTGCTTTTATCAGCGAGGGTGCAACTGTACATAAATTTGATTTAAAAAAGTTAAAAGCGAAAGAATTCGGAAAAGGTTTAAGAATTTATGCAATTTCTACGGATGGTAAACACATGGTTGCCAGAGTTGGAAGAAATTGGAAAGTAACAAGTACTTCTGCTCCAAATGCCAAAGCTGCAAAAACTTTAAAGCTAGATTTAAACATGAAGCTAAACAGAATTAGCGAATGGAAACAAATGTTTGAAGAAGCTTGGCGTTACGAACGTGATTATTTTTATGATCCAGGAATGCACGGTAGAGACTGGACTAAAGTCTACAAGCGTTATGCTCCGTTAGTTCCGTTTGTAAAACACAGAGCAGATTTAAACTATATTTTAGACCAAGTAAACGGAGAATTATCTGTTGGACATAGTTTTGTTGGTGGTGGAGATTTTCCATCAATTGATCGCGCAAAAGGTGGATTATTAGGTGCAGATTTTACAGCGAGACAAGGAAAATGGCAAATCAAAAGGGTTTACACTTCAGAAAGCTGGAATCCTGGATTGAATGGTCCTTTAGATCAACCTGGAATGAACATTAAAGCGGGTTATTACTTAGTTGGAATCAACAATCAAGAAATTACAGACAAAGACAATATCTACAAATATTTAGATGGAACTTCTGGAAAACAAACTACGTTACACATCAACACAAAACCATCTTTTGAAGACTCTTGGAAAGAAATTGTAAAGCCAATTAGAAGCGAAAACTCTTTACGCCAAAGAACTTGGGTTGAAGACAACAGAAGAATGGTTGATAAATTATCTGGCGGAAGATTAGGATATATTTGGGTACCAAATACTGGCGGACCAGGATTTGTATCGTTCAATAGGTATTATTTTGCACAACAAGATAAAGAAGGCGCTGTAATTGACGAGCGTTTTAATGGCGGTGGATTGTTAGACGATTATATGGTAGATTTAATGACTCGCAAGCCAAGAGCAGCGCTTACAAATGAAGTTCCGAACGGAAAAGCAATGCGTTTGCCAGCGGGAATTATGGGGCCAAAAGTATTATTGATAAATGAACTTGCTGGTTCTGGTGGAGATTTTTTCCCTTGGGTTTTTAGACAACAAAAAGCAGGATTGCTAATTGGCGCTACAACTTGGGGCGGATTGGTAAAATCATCAACACATTATCGTTTAATTGATGGCGGTTCGTTGACTGCACCAGACAATGCCGTTTTTGATCCAGCAACAAATACTTGGGTTGCAGAAAACAAAGGAGTTGCTCCAGATATTGCTGTTCGACAAGACGCAAAATCGTTAGAACAAGGAATAGATCCTCAATTAGAAAGAGCCGTGAAAGAATTAATATCCCAACTAAAAGGAAAAAAGGAAATAACACCCCCAACATTTCCGAGACCAACAAAAGGAAACTAAAAAATATAAATCCTCGAAACAATTAAGTTTCGAGGATTTTTTTAGTATAAATAATGTTACACTTTACTTACTACAAATAGTTGAATTTGTTTCTAAACTCCTTTTTCGGTAACTTCGCTAACTACTGATATAAAACGCTTGTGCTGAACCTGATTCAGTATTGAAACGTTCGATATCATATAAGTAGGCAGTAATTACGAATAAACAATGCTATGAATAAAATTATCACAACAATAAGGGAAAACTGGAAAGACCCAGTTTGGAGCAAAGTAATTGCTGCAGCAATAATTGGAATATCAGGATTTTTATTGACTACAATAGTTGCAGTAATTAGAGTTATTTTTAATAAGATTCCTTTTTCAGAGACATTTAACAATATTTGGGAATATTTGAATAATTCAATTTCTATAAGTATATTATATGTGATAGTAATTGTAGTTTTATACTTAATTCTTACCCTCAAGCATTTTATTACTTTTATAAATGATTTAATTAAAAAAATACAAAATATAAGTCCTGAAAAGACAAAAAAAAAAGAGCCTCAACTACAAACTATACATGAACATTCAACTGTTTTATTTTCAGATAGAATGGCAGCAGCATTCCCTGGAATTAGAGATATTACCTGGTTTAACAATCCAGTAAAAGCTGTTGACAGACTTGATATTTTACTAAAACAACCATTAAGGTTTAAATCACAATCATCAGAATCCGATTCAGATCCTATTTGGTGGTGGAGAGGTGGAAGTGCTCTATTCATAGAAAAATTTAAAAGAATAGGAAAGAAAAGAGTTCTTATGGGAATAAAGCAACTAAAAATAAAAAGAATTGCAGCCTATCATGGAGATTCATATTATAAAGATTTTGTTTATGTTGAAGTTGAAGGAGAAAAATCAACTGGGTTATACAATTATACCAAAGAAGATATTCAAAGACATGTAGAAAGTATTGGATTTAGCTGTGAAGAATATGGGGTAATTAAAAATTGGTTTGGTTGGAGCACACCAATTACAAGAGAAGAATACGATGATGGTGCTGCTGTAATTAGGGGGAGAGTTAAGGATATGATGGAGGCTAAATTGAGATTAAGGTATTTAACTAAGTTTAATTTTATTATTGCAGCTAAAGGTTCTCCATACAATTCTAGAAAGTTTTGCTTACATTCAAAAAGGTATTTTGATGGTATTTTAAAAAATGATATTGAACCTAATGAATTTTTCGCTTTTTTAAAAGATTTTAATAAAAATGAACGATAAAACTACTGGAAACACCGTATCAAATTAATTGCTAGTACTAGCTTGCTTACAAAACACTAATTCTACCCTTTAAATTTCATTGCCAAATGCACTACTTTTTTGGTTTCAAAAAAGTCTTCTTCAAAGTAGTTTGGTAATTCGTAAATAGTTGCAGACGTGTATTTTGCTAATTCTTCAGATAAATCGCCACCTTTTAAATACAAGATTCCATTTTTGATATCGTGGTTTTGTTTTTTAAGCGTTTTTCCTTTTGTCCAACCCACAAAAGTTTCCATTTGTGCCACCGCTCTACTGACAATAAAATCGTATTGTTCTTTTACTTCTTCTACTCTTCCGTGTGTCGTTTTTACATTTTCTAAACCCAAACCTGCAACAACTTCATCAACTACTTTTATCTTTTTACCAATAGAATCTACCAAATGAAACTGTGTTTCTGGAAACAAAATTGCCAACGGAATTCCAGGGAATCCACCGCCAGTCCCAACATCCAATACTTTAGAACCCGGTTTAAAAGAAATTACTTTTGCGATTCCTAATGAATGCAATACATGACGCAAGTACAACTCGTCGATGTCTTTACGAGAAACCACATTGATTTTTAAATTCCAATCTTTGTATAATTCCTGTAATTTTGTAAATTGCTCTAGTTGAATTTCAGTTAAATCTGTAAAATATTTTTGTATAATTTCCATAAAAAAGTAATAAAAGTGCAAAAATAGGGATTTGTTAACAAACAATTAGTAACAATAACTGACGTTTATCATATATAGCAAATTCAAAAAGCATATTTTTGTAACTTAATTTTAAACCAATTAATGAAAACAATAAATTTTTCGAGAGTAGATAAAGCCAAATTCTTTAGAACTCTAAACAAAAGAGTAAATTCTTATTTTAAAGACAACGATATAAAACGTACTGGAAATTGGAAATTATATTCGAAAGCTGTGATTATGTTTTCGTTATTTTTGGTTCCGTTTATTTTAATCTTAACGGTTTCTATGCCGCAATGGGTAATGGCTTTATTAATGGTTGTTACTGGAGTTGGAATGGCTGGCGTTGGAATGAATGTAATGCACGATAGCAATCACGAATCTTTTTCAAGTAAAAAATGGGTAAACAAATTGATGGGAAGTAGTATTTATATACTTGCCGGAAATGTATATAATTGGAAAGTACAACACAATGTGTTACATCATACATTTACCAACGTAAAAGATCATGATGAAGATATTGATGCAGGTAGAATTATTCGTTTTTCTCAACATGCAAAATGGTTTCCAATTCATAAATTACAAAAATATTATTCAATTTTTTTATACGGATTGTTAACTATCAATTGGGCAATAACAACGGATATCAAACAAATGCATAATTACTTAAAACGCAAATTATCGTACGGTAAGTTTCCGAACCCAAAAGTAGAATGGACAAAACTAATCATCTCTAAAGTAGTGTATTACGCCCTTTGGATTGTATTACCGCTTTTAGTTTTAGATGTTGCTTGGTGGAAAGTTTTAATCGGATTTTTTGTGATGCATTATACTGCAGGAATGATTTTAAGTTTGGTATTTCAACTAGCACATATTGTTCCAAATACAACAATGCCAATTCCTGATAAAGAAGGAAATTTAGAGCATACTTGGGCGGTGCATCAACTATACACAACGTCTAATTTTGCGCCTAGCAATTGGGTTGTTAATTTTTATACTGGTGGATTAAATCATCAAGTAGAACATCATATTTTTCCACATATTTCTCATGTACATTATCAGAAATTAGCAAAAATCGTAAAAGACACGGCAAAAGAATTTAATTTACCGTACAACGAATATAAAACTACTAGAAGAGCTATTATTGAGCACTTTAAACATTTAGGTAGTTTAGGAAAACAACCAGAACTAGCATAAACTACAACTATCAACTAAAATGTCGTACCCTTTATCGGACAGAATCAATAGCTTGCCAATTTCTCAGACATTGGCAATGGCTGCTAAAGCAAGAGAATTAAAAACTGCTGGAAAAGATATTATCAGTTTAAGTTTGGGGGAACCAGATTTTAACACGCCAGATTTCATCAAAGACGCTGCAATTGAAGCAATCAATCAGAATTACAATACGTATACTCCGGTTGATGGTTATGTAGAATTAAAAGAAGCAATTTGTGTAAAATTTAACCGCGATAATGAGTTGGTTTACGCCCCAAATCAAATTGTAGTTTCTACAGGCGCCAAACAATCTATTGCAAATGTTGCGCAAGTATTGTTAAATCCTGGTGATGAAGTTTTATTACCTGCGCCGTATTGGGTTAGTTATTCTGCCATTGCAATTTTATGCGAAGCTACTTTTGTAGAAATTCCGTCTACAATTGACACTGATTTTAAAATTACTCCAGCGCAATTAGAGGCAGCAATTACGCCAAAAACTAAAATGATCTTCTTTAACTCGCCAAATAATCCTAGCGGAACAATTTATACTGAGGAAGAATATAGAGCGTTGGCAAAAGTGCTGGAAAAACATCCACAGATATTTATTTTATCGGATGAGATTTATGAGCACATCAATTACGGAACAAAACCTTTTAGTTTTGCTGCAATTGAAAACATGTATGACAGAACAATTACCGTAAACGGATTGGCAAAAGCATTTGCGATGACAGGTTGGAGAATTGGATATATTGGCGCTCCAGAGTGGATTGCGAAAGCTTGTACAAAAATGCAAGGGCAAATTACTTCTGGCGCAAATTGTATTGCACAAAGAGCTGCAATTACTGCTGTATTAGCTCCAGTTTCTAAAGTTCAATTTATGGTAGATGAGTTTAAGAATCGTAGAGATATGGTGCTTGAATTACTTGGGGAAATAGACGGATTCAAATTAAATATTCCTGATGGAGCATTTTATGTTTTCCCGGATGTTTCTGCTTTCTTCGGAAAAAAAATCAAAGGAAAAGCTATTAAAAATGCGAATGATTTTTCTATGTTATTATTAGAAGAAGCAAACGTTGCAACGGTAACTGGCGAAGCTTTTGGCGCACCAAATTGCGTGCGTTTATCCTATGCTGCATCTGTAGCACAATTACAAGAAGCAATTAAAAGAATTAAAGAAGTTTTAAGTTAAAAAAAACTTTTTTCAAAATTCCCTATTCTTTTTACTTAAAAACGAATGTCATTCCTGTGGAAACAGGAACCTATTAAAATAGTTGTTTATGGATTCCTGCCTTCGCAGGAATGAAAATAAAAATCTCATTTGATGCTAAGTTCAGTTAGATACTGAAATAAATTTAGCATAAAATGAGATTTTTTCTCTATAAAAGGATAATTACCAAGACAATGGCAAAAAGTGATACTTGTAAAACAGTTCCGGTTTGACTTTGAAGTTTGTCGTGGCTGTTTAAAATTGAAGTCTTTATGCGAGATAAAGATTTCCTCTTCATTTCACTAATATTTTCTCTTATTTCTTGTTTATAAGCAGACGTTAAAATTCCTCTTTCAATGACTCGTGGATGTGATGCTAATTTCATGATTTTAAGTTTTAATGTTATACTCTAAAGACGAGAATAAATTAAAATTGTAACAGTCATCATAAATTTCACAGCTAAAAACCAAAAGATTTTACACACTTAACTATCAGTAAAATAAGGTGTTTCAAATCTGTTTTAGTTCTAAAAAGAATTAAAAAGGAAGATCAATTTCATCCTCTTTAAACATCTTTTTATTTTTAAAAAGGGGTTCTTTTTTTAAGTATAAAACCAAGGTTTTATAATCAATTATTGCGTTACCCATTTCTAAAATATCAGCACCAATTATTCCGTGAACTTCTTTTGCGTGATGCTGCGTTAAAGCAGTATTCACATGAGTCATATCAAACAATACCAAATGGCTTTCGTAGGTTTTCCATTTTCCAATTTGCAAGGTGTTATCCGTAGATTTTTGAGTTTCCATATCTGTTGCTCCAGCGCCAGCAGCTTTTGTCTCAGATGCTTCTGCATGCAATTTAAAATGCTCAATTAAATCTACACCAACACAAGAATTTGAAGCGCCAGTATCTAAGATAAATCGCCCTTTAACTCCGTTTATCTTGGCTTTTAACTCCAAGTGATTAGTCGCAATTCTTGTCAACTTGATTTTTATATATTTCTTTTTTTGCAATACTTTTTTAAGACTTGGCATTTAACAGTACTTTTGTTTTTGCTAAAATACAGTTCAATTATCAATTATCAATGAACAATAAATAGTTAAATTGATAATTGATCACTGTTTATTGTTAACTGAACACTGAAAAAATGATTACAGACACACATACGCATTTATATTCTGAACAATTTGATGGCGATAGAGCAGAAATGATTCAGCGTGCAAAAGACGCTGGAGTTTCTCGGTTTTTTATTCCTGCAATTGATTCTTCTTATACAGAAAGTATGTTTGAGTTAGAATCAAATTTCAAAAATGATGTTTTTTTGATGATGGGATTGCATCCAACTTCTGTAAAAGAAAATTACAAAGAAGAATTAGCGCACGTAAAAAAATGGATTGATCAACGTTCATTCTACGCCATTGGAGAAATCGGAATTGATTTGTATTGGGACAAGAGTTTTTTAGCACAACAACAAGAAGCTTTTAGAACTCAAATTCAGTGGGCCAAAGAAAAAAAATTACCAATTGTAATTCATTGTAGAGATGCTTTTGATGAAATTTTTGAAGTCTTAGAAACTGAAAAAAGTGATGATTTATTCGGGATTTTTCATTGTTTTACGGGAACTTTAGAACAAGCAAAAAAAGCAATTTCGTACAATATGAAATTAGGAATTGGCGGTGTTGCTACTTTTAAAAACGGAAAAATAGATCAGTTTTTACATCAAATTGATGTTAAAAATATTGTGCTAGAAACTGATTCGCCATATTTAGCACCAACACCTTTTAGAGGAAAACGAAATGAAAGTAGTTACATTACACAAGTTGTAGAAAAATTAGCGGCTATTTATGAAATCTCTTTTCAAGAAATTGCCGAAATTACCACTCAAAATTCAAAAGATATTTTTGGAATCTAACAGCGTTATATATTACAAAACACCCATCGGAACTGCAAAAATTGTTGGAGATGAAAACGGAATTCAATCTATTTCTGTTTTAGATGATATTATAGAAACATCTAAAAATATTCCATTATTTTTAAAAGATTGTATTGCTCAACTAGAAGAATATTTTGCAGGAACAAGAACCGAGTTCAAGTTGAAATTAAATCCGCAAGGAACCAAATTTCAGCAAAAAGTTTGGAAAGAGCTTTTAAATATTCCTTTTAATAAAACCAGAACGTATCTAGAACAAACCAAAGCAATTGGCGATGTAAAAGCCATTAGAGCAGTCGCATCAGCAAACGGTAAAAATCCAATTTGGATTGTAATTCCGTGTCACCGGGTGCTTGGTTCTGACGGATCTTTAACTGGTTATGCGGGCGGAATCTGGCGTAAAAAATGGTTGTTAGATCACGAAAATCCAGTAAAGCAACAGTCGTTGTTTTAAACTATTTTTACATTTAGAGCGTTAATCTATTATGATTAAAAAAATCTTTTTTATCATTTTTGTGTGTATAGGTTTTTCAATCTATGCGCAAACTGGTTCTACAGATTTTAGGTCTAAGAATTTTACGTTGTTAAAAGACACGATTCAGATAGATTCTGTAAGTATCAATTCACAATTATTTAAAGTATTTACTCAAGACAAAACGCTAATTCCGTCCTCAGAATATCAAGTAGATTTTGTAAAAGCATTACTTATAATTGATGCTCAGAAATATGAATTCATAACGATAGAATATTTTCGGTTTCCTGATTTCATCACCAAAGTATATCAAAAATATGATGATAAAATAATTGTTCCAAACACCAACAATACACAGCAATTATACAGTTTAACAACCAATAAAAATCAACAACAAAAAGAACTCTTTAACAACTTAGAAACTTCTGGAAATATTACAAGAGGATTAACAATTGGAAACAATCAAAACTCGGTTGTAAACTCTTCTTTAGATTTAACAATTAAAGGAAATTTATCTAAAGACGTTACCATAAAAGCCAATATTTTTGACACCAATATTCCGTTACAAGACAACGGATATTCTCAAAATATTACCGATTTCGATCGTATTTTTATTGAATTTGAACATAAAAAATGGCGCGTAAAAGCAGGGGATATAGATCTTGCAAATTCTGAGAGTTATTTTATGCCTTTTACCAAAAAGGTTTCAGGTTTAGAAGTGGAGGCAAAACTAAATGACAATCTAAATGTGCTTGCGTCTGGAGCCGTTGTAAGAGGAAAATTTACAAGCTTTAACTTTGTTGGTAAAGAAGGAAATCAGGGTCCGTATAAAATTATTGGACCAAACAACGAAGCTTTTATAATTATCGTTGCCGGTAGCGATGCTTTGTACGCAAACGGCGTTTTGTTAAAACGCGGAGAAAACAAAGATTACACGATAGATTATAACAATTCAGAAATTCGGTTTAACACTACTTTTCCGATCACAAATGATATTCGTTTTCAGTTAGATTATCAATATTCGAACAGAAATTACACCCGTTTTGTTACCTATGAAAAAGCAAGTTACAAGAGCGAAAAGCACATTATTAATGGATTTTTCTACAACGAAAACGATGCTAAAAATCAGCCAATACAACAAAATTTAACCGATGCTCAAAAACAAATTTTAGCAAATGCAGGTAATGATGAGTCTAAAATGTATGCAAATAGTGCTTATAAAGATGTGTATTCTGAAAACAGAATTTTGTACAAAAAAGTAACTAACGGAATTTCTGAAGACTTTGAATATTCTACAAATGCTACGGACGAATTGTACAATGTTACGTTTACATTTATTGGCGCCAATAAAGGCGATTACAATATAGATAAGTCTATAGCAATTGGAACTATTTACAAATATGTAGGAACCAATTTAGGAAATTATCAACCAATAATCAGATTAGTTGCTCCGTCAAAATTGCAAGTTGCAGTTATAAACACAACGTATAATCCATCGAAAAAAACGAGTCTTTTTGGAGAACTAGCATTGAGCAATACTGATGCAAATTTATTTTCTACAATTGATGATACTGAAAATAAAGGTCTGGCTGCAAAACTAAAATGGAAACAACTCTTTGTTGACAAAAAATGGAAATTCTCAACAGCTTTTGATTACAGTTTTATTCATCAAAATTTTGCTACCCAACAACGTTTTGATGCTGTTGAGTTTAAACGTGATTGGAACATTGTAAGTCCGATAGGAAATAGAAATCAAATTAGCACCCAATTTATTTTAGACAACACACAAAATTCTAAATATGTCTATGGTTTTAACTTAATTAATTATTCTAATAATTACAACGGAATTAAACATGATTTTAATAGCCAAACGAACATAAAAAATACAAAATTCAGCTCGTTTATCAGCTTGTTAAATAGCGAATCAACTTTAGAGAAAAATAGTTTTTTAAGAGCAAAAGGAAAGATAGAACATTCTTTTTCTAAAGCTTGGATTGGTGGTTTTATCAATTTAGAAACCAATAAAATCGAATCCAAATCAACGCAACAAAAAAGTGCATTAAGTCATCAATTTAAAGAATACGAAACTTATATTGGGTTAGGAGATTCTACTAAAGTATACACCAAAATTGGTTTTAATTTTAGGCAAAATGACAGTATTAGAAACAATGCTTTTACAGAAGTAAATTCACGAAAAACCTATTATATCAATAGTAGAATTCTACAAAACACCTCTAGTAATTTATCGATTTTTGCAAATTACAGAAGTACAAAAAATACTTTTACAGCTGATGAAAAGGCGTTGAACTCTAAAATAGTTTATAGCCAAAAACTCTTTCGTAATTTTATCAATTTTAATACTGTTTACGAAACATCTTCTGGAAATATTCCACAGCAAGAATATGTCTATATTAAAACCGAGCCTGGACAAGGATATTATACGTGGATTGATTACAACAACAACGGAATTAAAGAATTTAACGAATTTGAAATTGCCGTTTATAAGGATCAGGCAGAATATCTGCGTGTTGCCTTGCCAAACTTGACTTTTATCAATACGCAACGTGCAAAATGGCAACAAGTTTTTACGATAAATCCATCTCAATGGGCAACTAAAAATGGAGTCAAAAAAATACTTTCACATTTTTACAATCAAACAAATTTTGTAGTTGATAACGAGCAAAAAAGAAACAACAATTCTTTTAATTTGAATCCGTTTGATATCGATAAAACCAAATTATTAGGCTTAAATTTTAGTTTGAGAAACAGTTTGTATTTAAACAAAAACCTACAGAAATATAGCTTTATTTTTACCTATGCAACTTCTAAAAATAAACATTTATACAACATTGGGAGTCAAGAAAACAACACCAAATTACATCAATTAGAATTTACACAAAAATTAACGCCTTTTTGGCTTTTTGAATTGAAAACAAACACAACTAAAGACGAAATTATTACTGAAAACTTCAACAATCAAAATTATAAAATTGACGCCTACGAAATTGCACCGAAATTTATTTTTGAATACAATAAAAATCATCAATTTTCTTTCTTTTATCAGTATAAAAACAAAGAAAATAACGTTGGTAGTTTAGAAACTTTACAACAACAAAAACTAGGAAGTTCTTATTATCACAAATCAACAAAAAACACGTTAATACGAACAGAAATCAATTTGTTTTACAATAATTTTAACGGTAATCAAAATAGCCCAGTTGCATACCAAATGTTAGAAGGCTTGCAAGCTGGCAGAAATTATACGTGGTCTTTAATTTATCAGCAAAAAATAAATTCTTTTATCAATTTAAACTTTAATTATTTAGGCAGAAAAGGAGAGAATTCTACTACAATTCATACTGGTTCAGTTCAATTAAGAGCAGATTTTTAAGCTTTAGAAGTTTATAATTATTAAAAAATAACACTAGATTTGTAGTAGCATATAATTGAAACAACTTATTTGCGTTATACTACAAACAATACTAATATTAAACACAAAAAATGAAAAAGCTATTTATCGTTATTGCAATTTTAACAGCTTCTTTTACACAAGCACAACAAGAAGTTAAATTAGACATTTTTGATGCCTTAGTTTTAAAAACTATTGAAGTTTCTTATGAAAAATATATAGACGAGACCTCTTCGTTTGGTATTTCTGGATTTATAAATTTTGAAAAAAATAGTGCAGATTTCAAATACAACGAAAAACGTGTTATTACACCTTATTTTCGTCATTACTTTACTTTTGATAACAATTGGAACTTCTTTGGTGAAGGTTTTTTTGCTTTTAATTTTGGAGAAAAAGAAATTCCAATGCTTGGCGGACCAAGTACTTATGAAGATTACACAGATGGCGCCTTAGGTATTGCAGTTGGATTGAAGTATGTTTCTGAAGGTGGTTTTACAGTTGATGTTTATGGTGGTGCTGGACGTAATTTATTTAGCATAAACTCACCTATAGTTGTACCTAGACTTGGTGTAAATATTGGTTGGAGACTTTAAAAACCACTAACATTAAAATATAAAAAAACCTCAAGGCAATACTTTGAGGTTTTTTTTATTCTTTAAAACACCATGTGTTTACATTTTTTGCAACCAAGTTTTTATAGCAACTTCTGCGTTGATAATCTCTTTTAAATCAGTAATTGCAACACGTTTTTGTTCCATGGTGTCTCTGTGTCTAATGGTTACGCAATTATCTTCTAAGGTATCGTGATCTACGGTAATACAAAACGGTGTTCCGTTTGCATCTTGTCTTCTATAACGCTTACCAACCGCATCTTTTTCATCATAGAAAACATTGAAATCCCATTTTAAATCGTTTAAAATTTTACGAGCAACTTCTGGCAAACCATCTTTTTTAACCAATGGTAAAACTGCCGCTTTAAAAGGTGCTAAAACTGCTGGTAATTTTAGAACTGTTCTGGTAGTTCCGTTTTCTAATTCTTCTTCTTGTAAGGCGTTAGAAAACACTGCTAAAAACATTCTGTCTAATCCAATAGAAGTTTCTACAACATAAGGCGTATAACTTTTATTTTCTTCATGATCAAAGTATTGTAATTTCTTTCCAGAAAACTCTTCGTGTGCTTTTAAATCGAAATCTGTTCTTGAGTGAATTCCTTCTAATTCTTTAAATCCGAACGGAAACTTAAACTCAATATCAGAAGCCGCATCTGCATAATGTGCTAATTTATCATGATCGTGAAAACGATAATTTTCTGCACCCATTCCTAAAGATAAATGCCATTTCATTCTGGTTTCTTTCCAGTTTTCGTACCATTCTTTTTGAGTTCCTGGTTTTACAAAAAATTGCATTTCCATTTGTTCAAATTCTCGCATTCTAAAAATAAACTGTCTTGCAACAATTTCGTTTCTAAACGCCTTACCAGTTTGTGCAATTCCAAACGGAATTTTCATTCGACCCGTTTTTTGCACATTTAAGAAGTTTACAAAAATTCCTTGAGCCGTTTCTGGACGTAAATACACTTTCGTAGAATTTTCTGCTGAAGCACCAATTTGTGTTCCGAACATCAAATTAAATTGCTTTACTTCTGTCCAATTTTTAGAACCAGAAGCAGGACAAGCAATTCCTAAATCTATAATAAGCTGTCTAAAACCAACTAAATCACTTTCTTCTTGAACACGAGTCAATTCAACCGTAATTTCATCCATTTTTTTTTGACGGCGCAACACATTTGCATTTGTTGCTCTAAACTCAGCTTCATCAAAAGCATCTCCAAAACGTTTTTTTTGCTTTGGTGATCTCTTTTTCAATTTTCTCGTTAATTTTTTCTCTAAAATCTTCTACCAAAACATCAGCTCTGTAACGTTTTTTAGAATCTTTATTGTCAATTAATGGATCGTTAAAAGCATCCACATGACCAGAAGCTTTCCAAGTTGTTGGATGCATTAAAATAGCGGCATCAATACCCACAATATTTTCGTGCATTTGCACCATTGCTTTCCACCAATAATCTCTAATATTTTTCTTCAACTCAACGCCATTTTGAGCATAATCATACACCGCACTTAATCCGTCATAAATTTCAGAGGATTGAAATACATAACCGTATTCTTTAGCGTGCGATAACACTTTCTTAAATTGATCTTCTTGTTTTGCCATAATGAGTGCAAAGATACAGTAATCTAAAAAGTTAACAAGAAAAAATTAATGCTCTTTTTTGCATCGATAAACAAATGCTGGCGGGAAATTTAATAGTTCAAAATCTAAAGATATTTTTTCTTTAAAAACAGCTTTTAGCTTTTTGTAATAGGTTAAACTATATTGATATTGAATAAAAGTTCCGTCTTTATGCAACGAGTTTAAAGAGTTTTTTAAAATGGCACTAGAAATTGTATTTGGAAGAATTGTTAATGGTAAACTTGAAACAATATGACAGGCTTTTGAAAAACCTAACTTTTCCATTTCTGGTTGTATTTCTTCTGCGGATGCTTTTAAAACCGTTAACTGCGGATGCTTTATCTTTTTTAAATTTTCGTAAAATACATCATTCACTTCAAAGCAAATTAAATGAGAGTCTGGTTGTAGTTTTTTTAATATTTGATGTGTAATTACACCATTTCCTGGACCTAATTCTACCAACACTTTACAAGAAGAAAAATCGATTTCTTTTAACATTTTTTGAGCTAAAAACCGAGAACTTGGTGTCACGGTCCCAGAAGTTTTTATGTTCTTGACAGCTACTTTAAAAAAGTCAATTTTTTTACCCACTAATTTGTTTTTTAGTATCTTAACTTTAAAAAGCTAAGAAAATGAATTATTTACAAGATCTCGTGCATCTTTTTTTTCCGAAGATATGCATTACTTGCGAATCCAAGTTATTACAATCCGAAAAAATCATCTGCACACTTTGTAGACATGATTTACCTATAATTTGTTACAAAGATTATAAAGATAATAAAATTACGAAGGCTTTTTACGGTAGAATTCCGATCGAAAAAGCAAGTTCCTTTTTGTTTTATAGAAAAGAAGGAAAAACGAAAGACTTAATTCATGCTTTAAAGTACAAAGGAAATCAAGAAGTCGGTGTTTTTATTGGCGATTGGCTTGGTAACATCTTAAAAGACTCTAATGAGTTTGCTGATATCGATTGTATTATTCCTGTTCCGTTACATCCAAAAAAACTTAAAAAACGCGGCTATAATCAATTGACAACTTTCGGCTTAAGTTTGTCAAAACATCTAGAAAAACCATATTTAGAAGATGTTTTAATTAGAACCTCTGCCTCAAAAACACAAACTTTTAAGCAGCGTTTCGAAAGGTTTAGCAACAACGACACAAAATTTAGTGTACCAAATTCATCCACCTTAAAAAACAAACACATCTTATTAATTGACGACGTAATTACAACTGGAGCAACACTAGAATCTTGTTGTAAAGAATTATTAATTGCAGAAAACAGTAAAATCAGTATTGTAACAATGGCGTATACAGAATAATTTAACTAAAAAATGAGGCTTTTAACAGTAAAAAAATTGTTATTTTGCGATAAAATTAGACCCATTGAAATCCTTTTTAAAACACATCATTTTTGTTTTTGCAGTAATTCTTTTAACAAGTAATTGCGCAAGAAAAGGAAGACCTAATGGTGGACTAAAAGACAGTTTAGCTCCTGTTATAGTAACTGCAAATCCGCCTTATAAAAGCATCCATTTTAATAGCAAAAAAATTAAACTTTCGTTTGATGAATATATTACGTTGAAAAACACCAATCAACAATTGGTGATTTCTCCGCCGTTAAAATATTTTCCAACTATTAGTCCACAAGGATCTCCAAGCAAAGAAATTACGATTAAATTAACTGATACTTTAAAAGCAAACACCACCTATATTTTTAATTTCGGAAATAGTATTGAAGACAATAATGAAGGAAATGTTTTAAAGAGTTTTAACTACGTTTTTTCTACCGGTAATTATGTAGATTCTTTAAAAACAAAAGGATTTATTAAAGATGCTTTTAATAATAAATTTGACAAAGACATTAGCGTTTTACTATATAAAGTAGACTCTGCATATTCAGATTCTATTATCTACAAACAAAAACCAAATTACATTACAAACGCAATAGATTCTTTGTATAAAATTACAAATATTAAAGAAGGGAAATATCTTTTGATTGCCTTAAAAGATGTTTCTAACAACTACACTTTTAATCCGAAAGAAGACAAAATAGGTTTTTACGACCGGTTGATAGAATTGCCAAAAGATAGCACTATAAATGAGCCTCTATCGCTTTTTAAAGAAACTCCGCCATTTAAAATAATCTCTGCAAAAGAAACATCAAAAGGAAAAATTCTCTTTTCTTTTGAAGGTGACAGAGAAAATATTAATCTTAAAGTAGTATCTGATGTTTTGCCAAATTTTAAAAGCCAATCTAGGTTAGACAATGCAAAAGACAGTCTTTATTTTTGGCATTCAAAAATCAATAAAGATTCTTTAGTTTTTAAAGTTAAAAAAGATACTTATGTGGATACTTTAACTGTTTTTCTTAGAAGCAAAGTAGTAGATTCTTTAAAAATAAACTCGAATATTACCCAAATATTAGATTTAAAAGATACGTTAACGTTAACGAGTAACAATCCTATAATTAAAATTGACACCACAAAAATTCACTTTTTTGATAAAGATTCGATGGCTGTTTCTTATCGATCTCTTTTAAGAAAATCAACAAATAAAATTCTGTTTTTATTTGATAAAAAATACAATACTACTTATAAATTAAGGCTCTTACCAAAAGCTTTGACAGACATTTTTGAAACACAAAACGACACTTTAAATTACAGTTTTAACACAAAAGAGCCTGAAGATTATGGAAGTATCACATTAACAATTAACAAAAAACCCTCATCGCCAGTAATTGTAGAACTTATCTCTGAAAACAATAAAAAAGTTGTTCAAAAAATTAACGTTACAAGCACTAAAAATATTCAATTCAATTTACTTCCTCCAGGAGAATATATTGTTAGAGCAATTCTAGATAAAAACAACAATAACAAATGGGACACAGGTCGTTATTTGAAAAAAAATCAACCGGAAAAAATGATTTACTTACCAGTAACGTTTCACATAAAAGCAAATTGGAATTTTTCTGAAGTATTTACAATAAATTAATCATATCTGAGTTATTGTTTATGCCCTTGTTTTAATATATTTGTGCACTTATAAAACTCTTTTTTGAGGAAACCCTTGAAAATATTATTCTTTCTCGTAATAACTTTATCTGTAAATTCCCAACATCTCACACATGATGTTGGCTTCTTTGCTGGTACAGCTACAGTACAAACAGACTATGGACAAAGAGGAAACTTTTTAAGTAGTTATGGTAATAGTGCCATGTCTTTTAGTTTAGTATATTATTTACATTTTTTTAATCTAGATACACGTTGGAATGCCGGAGATGATGTTGCCAACCATTTAATGTTAAAAACAGAATTTAATATCATGACAAAAGCTAATTTTCAGCATTATGGTGCCTATACAAGTGGAAACTCTAACTTAGCTATACAATTAAGGGCTATGAAAGGAACAATTTCTATGCTTAACTTTGGAGTTCAAGCAGAATATTATTTTAAAGATTTAAGAGAGTTTATGTTTCCATATTCTGAAATGAAATGGAATCCTTATGTAAGTCTTGGCTTTAAATATTCTACCTATAAAAACACGTTAACTTCAGACTTAGGTGATTGGAGAACTGACATTACCGTTCTACCTACAAAATATAGAGTTCCTGGTAATTTAGCAGTTGGAAATGGAGGTGCTTTTTCCTTTATTTTAGGCGCTGGAACGCGTTACAAATTATCTGAAAAATTTGATTTAGCTGCCAATTTTAATTGGCAATTCTTTTTCTCTGATGCCGTTGATGGTTTACAAGCAGATGTTTTAGAAAACAAAAATAATGAATGGTTAATTCATTTACAAGTTGGTATTATTTATCACCTAAATTTTGCTGGAGGAATTTTCTTTAAAAAATAAAACTCGATGAAATTTCTTCGTTTTTTTATTACTTCCCTAACGCTTGTTCTAAATCTTTTAACAAATCTTCAATAGCTTCAATTCCTACACTTAAACGAATTAACGAATCTGTAATTCCCGTTTTTAAACGTTCTTGCTCAGGAATGCTTGCGTGTGTCATAGTCGCTGGATGATTTACCAAACTTTCTACTCCGCCTAAAGATTCTGCCAACGTAAATATTTTTGTATTTTCTAAAAATGTAAATGTAGCTTTCTGACTTTCATCTTTTAATTTAAAAGAAACCATTCCTCCAAAATCTTTCATTTGTTTTTTAGCTACTTCATAACTCGGATGATTTTCTAAACCAGGATAATACACTTCTTTTACCTTCGGATGCTTTACTAAATACGCAGCAACTGCTCTGCCGTTTTCACAATGACGTTGCATTCTTAAATGCAATGTTTTAATTCCACGAAGTGCTAAAAAAGAATCCATTGGCCCTGCAATTGCTCCTGCCGCAAACTGAATAAAATGTAATTCTTCTGCTAATTTTACGTCTTTTACCATTAACGCTCCCATTACTAAATCCGAATGTCCGCCTAAATATTTTGTTGCAGAATGCATTACAATATCTACGCCTAAAGCTAAAGGTTGCTGTAAATATGGAGTTGCAAAAGTATTGTCTACACCGATTAAGATAACTGAATTCACCTTTTTAACTGCTTTTGTAATTGCTTCTATATCTGCAATTTTCATCAACGGGTTTGTAGGTGTTTCTATCCAAATCAGTTTTGTTTTTTCTGTAATTGCATTTGTAACATTTTCAACAGAATTCATATCAACAAAAGAAAATTTTAATCCCTTTTTTTGAAACATTCTTGTAAATATTCTATACGTTCCACCGTACAAATCATCTCCAGCAATTACTTCATCCCCCGGGTTTAACATTCTTAAAACACAATCAATTGCAGCCAATCCTGATGAAAAAGCCAAACCGTGCGTTCCGTTTTCTATGGCTGCAAAACTATTTTCTAACGCAGTTCTTGTTGGATTTTCTGTTCTAGAATACGCATACCCTTTGTGCTTTCCAGGACTCGATTGCGCGTATGTTGATGTTTGATAAATTGGCGGCATTACTGCCCCTGTAGAAGGATCGTTCTGTTGCCCACCATGTATTGTTTTTGTGTTAAATTTCAACTTTAAAATCTTACTTATTTTACACTAACTTTTTTATTGATCTGATAATTCCCAAATGCATTCCTTCGTGAAAATTGTTAAACGCTATCGCTGTTTCTAAAGAATCTAACACAAATCCTGTACTTGTTTCGTATGCTTCATAATCTTGAAAAATACCCGCTTCGTAATCTTCTATCAAAGTTTCTGGCAAAGCAATTAATAATTCTTTGATTTCGTCAAATTCTTCGTTATTAAACTCTCTTTTCGGAAAAGTTCCTTTTCTAAAATCTGCAATTAAATCATCCGGAACTAAACAGTTAGCACCTGACATTTTATATTGTAATAATTGTTGTGTAACAACCAAATGTGCCACGTTCCAGACAATATTATTTTTAAATCCTTTTGGGATTACATGAAGTTGCTCTATACTTAAGTCATCGATTACCTGTAAAACAAGTTCTCTAGATTTGATTAATATTTCGAATTGTGTTTTCATTTTTTATCCTATTTTAGCATCAAAGATACTGTATAAAATGAAAAAAGTCTACTTTTTACAAACTTGTGATACTTGCCGAAGAATTTTAAAGGAAGTGAATCTTACCGGATTTATAAAACAAGAAATAAAAACCAATCCAATTACGGTAAAACAACTTGAAGAAATGCGTCAATTTTCTGATAGTTACGAAGCATTGTTTAACAAACGTGCTAAGCTATACAAAGCAATGAATTTGAAAAATCAAACCATTTCTGAAGCTGATTACAGACAGTATATTTTAGATGAATACACCTTTTTAAAACGTCCTGTTTTTATTATTGATGACCAAATTTTTATCGGAAATAGTAAAAAAGTAATAGAAAAATTAAAAGAGAAGATTGGCTAAATCTTCTCTTTTATATTGTTTATTTTGATGAAAATTTTATCTTGGAAGAAGAAATTATTGAGGCTAACTCTTCTTTAGTAAGATTAGTTTTAAGTCCTACTAAAACAGCTTCTTTGTTCTTACTGTAAACATTTACTATAATTTCCTTGATGCGGTTACCGTCTTTTCTAAAATGAATATTCACTCGATCTTTTCCGTCTTTTATTCTTATAATTGTTTTAAGTTTATTTTGCTTCACAAATTTTTTAAAATCATTTAAAACAGTATCAGAATTACCATCATAAATTAAAACTTTATAATTGCTTGATTTATCTAATAAAGCTTCAAGCTCGTCATCATTTTGATTATCCATAAAAAAACGACCAACAAAGCCAGGTATATTTAAAGATAAATCAGCTTGTTTTTTATGAGATTTATAAAATTGCTTAAACGTTTTTTCTTGTGCAGAAATGCTTAAAATAAATAAGCAAAATAGTGTAGTTAAAAATTGTTTCATCTTTCTTGGTTTTGTTTTTAAGACGACCCCAAAAAGGGTTTGTTACAATTACTTATTTTTTACTAACCATGTTTTTGTTCTTAACTCAACATTTTCTTTAATATCTTGCCAAAACAAGTTGATGTCCCCAACGTGATAGTTTTTCATAAACGACATAAAAAAACGCATCGGAAATTTCGGATTTGTAGCCCAAACCATTCCGTCTGTGATTTCAATTTTCAATGCTTTTGTGTATAATTTTCCGTTTGAATATAAAAATCCTTTGTGCTGATTTAAAGTTGTTGTTTTAGAAGCATCCCAAGTAATTGGATTTGTAGTAACAGCGCCTTTATACACATTTTTGTTCTTCGGATAACTTCCTTTTTTGCGTGTATTCCAAGAAACAAAACCGCCAGTTTCAGTTGGTTTTGTCATTGGTTTAATGGTTTTAAATTCGTTTGGTTTAATTCCCATTCCAACTAAATATGCGGCAATTAATTGCTTTTGCAATGGTTTCGCATCAAAAAAATCTTTTAATAATTGTGTGGTGTGATTGGTTCCTTGACTGTGACTTACCAAAATAATTGGTCTGCCGTTATTGTAGTTTTTTAAATAATACTCAAAGGCGTTTTTTACATCAGCATAGGCAATTTCAAAAGCTTCTTTTCCGCCTTTTTTATACAAACTGTACGATTTTATATGCGCTTGTCTGTAAATTGGAGCATATATTTTACCTGATGTTGCAAAAGGTGATGCTTGGTTTTTTACCGCAGTATTTATAATTTTATCATTCTGAATTTCATCATCAATTGGGGCGTTCCAACGAAGGTCTTTTTTATCCATTAACAAAGTTGGATACACATAAAAAACATCTGCTTTTAAAGAATCAATATTTGAAACAGAATATTTTTTTAAACTTTCAGGATATTTTGTCGGTAAAACTGCCCAAGAATTTTCGTTGGCATAATTTGGAACAGCTGGAATGTTTTGTTTTTTAAAACTAATGCTTTGATACGAGCTTTTACATCCAACCAAAAAAATCAATAAAAGTAGAACAGATAATTGCTTTTTCATTCAAAAATTTTATTCTGACTTATACTCTTCGTACGATTTTTCTTCAACCAAATCTGAGCCAGTAAAAATGTTGATTTCTTTTTTAACATCAGATCTGTCATCATTTACATAATACACAGCGCGCGCTAAATCTATAAATGTTTGTCCGAAATCCTTTGCACGCTCGCATTCTCTAATATCGTCTTCTATTTTCCACAATTTTTTGTTGACTTCTAGCAAATCGTTTTGCAATTTTTTAAGATGCGATTCCTCTTTTGCATCCGCATACATATTTTTTACATCTGGTGTTAACGTATTGTATTCGTTTTGAATATTTACTAACTTTTTTGCGTCTTTAATTTTAGAAAGTTTAATTTCTAAAATAGTGTATTTGTCTAAAATTTCTCCGTTTGATACTTCTATTTTCATCCTGTATATTTTATGCGAATTTACGTTCTATAATTGCAAAAAAGCGCTCTTCATATTCCTCTTGACTAGACCAATCGTAGTCTGGTTTTACCATTTTATTGATAAACTTTTTTGCTTCTTTTGCTGTTTTTAAAGTATTTAACTGAGAAACAACTCTATTAAATTCTTCTTGACTTCCGTTAAAAAGATTTTTAACAAAAGCAATTCTATCATTTAAACCAATATGTATATTTTGTTGTAATTGATCGTTTAAGGATTTTTTAATTGCTGGCTTTTCAAACAAATCTGCAGCAACTTCTATAGAAATTGTATCGTGTAGTTCTTCCTCTAAAGTGATGGTTTTTTTGTCTTTAATTTCGGTTTTTTCTTCAACACTTTCAGCAGAAAATAACGTTTGTTCTAACTCGTCAAATGGTTGTTCTATAATTTCTTCAACAATTTCTTGTTCTTCAACAAGCTCCTCCTCAATAACACCCTCTACTTCCACAGCTACCTTTTCTTCTTCAATCTCATCAATAAGAACTTCTTTTTCAGTTTGTTCTTCTTCAACTTTATTTTCAATAACAACTTCTTCTTCGGATGTCACCTCTTCAATAACAACCGTTTTTTTAGCGCTTTTTTCTATCTTTTCTAAAAGCGCTTCTTTTGTTTCTGTTGCATTTGGAGTATCCTTTAAATATTCATCAACATACGCCAATACGGTTAGTTTCTCGTAAACTTCGTACGCTTTTTCTTTTAACACTAAAACATCTTCTTTGTTTTTTAATTGCAAAATACTATGTGCAATACTTGTTAAGTCGGCTGCTAATTTTTTGTGCATAAGTTGATCAATTAATTGATGCTTGGCATCTTTATTTTTATAAATTTGTAAGACTTGAAGTAAAATACAATTTTAATCATATTTCAAGCATAAAATTACAAAATGTTTCTCGAAAATACGGTAAATCATACAGAACAATTTGGTTGGATTGAAGTAATTTGTGGCTCAATGTTTTCTGGCAAAACAGAAGAATTGATTCGCAGATTAAAACGAGCGCAATTTGCAAAACAACGTGTAGAAATTTTTAAACCTTCTGTTGACACGCGTTATGACGATGAAGAAGTGGTTTCTCATAACGACAACCGCATTCGTTCTACTCCGGTGCCTTCATCAGCAAATATTAGACTTTTAGCAAATGATGTTGATGTTGTTGGCATTGATGAAGCGCAGTTTTTTGATGAAGAAATTGTTGCGGTTTGTAATGATTTAGCAAACAGAGGAATTCGTGTAATTGTTGCTGGTTTAGACATGGATTTTAAAGGAAATCCGTTTGGACCGATGCCCGCTTTAATGGCAACTGCAGAATATGTTACCAAAGTACACGCCGTTTGTACACACACTGGGAATTTAGCGCATTATAGTTTTAGAAAAGCACAAAATGATAATTTAGTTTTATTGGGTGAAGTAAACGAATACGAACCTTTAAGTAGAGCTGCATATTACAAAGCATTGCAATTGCAGAAAGCCGAAAAACTAGTTTTAGAAAAATTGGAATCTAATTTAAAAGATCCTGAAACAAAGGAATGAGATACTGAAACAAGTTCAGTATAAACAAGTTCAGAATAAATGAATAATCATGTAACCGTTTTAGAAATTGATGGAAATGCAGCACTGCATAATCTTCAGTATTTTAAAAATAAACTAGAAAAAAAAACCAAAATATTATTGGTTGTAAAAGCTTTTGGTTACGGAAGTGATGCTGCAAAAGTTGCTAAATTCTTAGAAAACAACGTAGCTTATTTTGCAGTTGCATATACGGATGAAGGAATTGCTTTGCGAAACGCAGGAATTGAAAAACCAATTCTGGTGTTGCATCCACAAATACCAAATTTAGAGTTGCTTATTGAACATCAACTAGAACCAAATTTATACAATTTTAAAATTTTTAATGCTTTTTTAGAATTGGCAGATGTCAATGTTTTATTGAATTATCCAATTCATTTAAAATTTAATACAGGTTTAAATAGAATTGGTTTTTGGCACACAGATGTTCCGTTAATTTTATCAAGAATTGCAGCGACAAGTCATGTGAAAATTGCTTCACTTTTTTCGCATTTAGCGGCAAGTGAAGATGCAAATGAAAAAGAATTCACCACCAATCAAATCAACGATTTCGAACTGATTGTAAAGCAATTTTATCAGCATTTAAATTACAAACCGATTGTACATTTGTTAAATACTTCTGGAATTATCAACTATCCGCAAGCACAATTTGACATGGTTCGTTTGGGAATCGGATTGTATGGTTTTGGGAATGACGAAAACGAAACAAAACAACTTAAAAATGTACTTTCATTAAAATCAATTATTTCTCAGATTCATACTATTGAACCTGGAGAATCAATTGGATACAACAGAGCTTTTACCGCAAACAAATCCATGAAAACTGCCACAATTCCTGTGGGTCATGCAGACGGAATTTCGAGAAAATTAGGAAATAAAAAATATTCGATTTTAATCAACAATCAAAAAGTACCAATTATTGGAAATGTTTGTATGGACATGATCATGGTAGATGTTTCTAATATTGACTGTACAGAAGGAGACGAAGTTATCGTTTTTAATTCTCAAGAAATGGTAAATAAAATGGCTCAAAAATCTGAAACTATTTCCTACGAAATACTCACAGCAATTTCTCAACGGGTAAAAAGATTTTTGAAATGTTAAAATTTTCTTAAATTAGCAACTCACTAACTATTAAAACGAATAATATGGGAATGCTTAAAGAATTTAAAGAATTTGCAGTAAAAGGTAATTTGGTTGACATTGCAATTGGTTTTGTAATGGGTGCCGCTTTTAAACAAGTGGTTACTTCTTTTACAGCAGGAATTGTTTCTCCGTTAATTGGCTTGGTATTTAAAGCTGATTTTAGAGATTTAAAATATGTTGTGACAGAAGGCGTTGCTGATGCCACCGGAAAAGTAAGCGGAGAAGTGGCTATTTTGTATGGAGATTTTTTAACCAATGTCATCGATTTTATTATTGTAGCATTTGTTATGTTTATGGTTATCAAAGGAATTAACGCAACTAAGAAAAAAGAAGAAGCTGCGGCTCCTGCTCCACCAGCTGGACCAAGCCAAGAAGATTTATTAGCTGAAATAAGAGATTTATTAGCAAAAAAATAAAATTCTTTTTTTATATAAAATTTAAACCGAAGCATTTATGCTGAATTTATTTCAGTATCGCTTCGGTTTTTTTATATCTTTATAAAACACAATAAAGGTTTTGTTATCCCGAAAAATTTAACCAAAAATCAATATATTTGATTTGATATAACCAGTTCGTGTTTAATATCGACAGACTTTTGGAATTTTCAATACACTTTGTCGAATATTCAAGCCTTTTTATTGAGAAGTTTTTTGGTTTGACTTTGGAGTATTTTAAGTGCTCAAACTGTACGTTTGAAGATAGTTAAAAAAAATGACAAAGTCAAGTAGTGTTATTACTTCTGTTTAATTTAACTTGACTATTCTTTCCCTCTAAGACGTTCCATATAAAACGCATATATAACATATTAGAGTGAAAAACTGCATTGAAAAGCATTCTATGTAGCGTCTTCGAGACTACGTATTTTTGAGATAGTACTATTTATTTAAGTCAGTAATAATTTATCACAGTATGCTAACCCTGGAAGTAATAGCTTGGATTTAAAAATACTAAACACAACAACCCATATAAAAAATAGCTACTTCAGTAATTATTTATAAAATTTAAGTATTTTTAAGAATTAATAGAATATCTATGAAGAACAGAGCATCAATAAACGCTACTTTTCATATAGGTACTCGTTAGCGGTAATGCCGAATCAGAATCACAATGACAAAAACTGAATCATTAATTCAATTACTAGATAATATTGATAAAAAGTCAAAAGCAATTCCTAGATTAGGCTTACAGATTAACGCAATTACTCCAAAAATTCAAATTTTTGATTTATTAATATTTTCTGTACTAAACCGAACTGTGAATCTTAACAAAGCATTTGTTAACTCAATGAAAGATAATAATTTTATTGCAGCACCACCACTAGTTAGAATAAATCTTGATTCCTTGTTAAGAATGTATGCAGCAAGGATTTCTGAATATAGTATGAATGATTTTGCACAAAAAGTATTAAACGGAGAACATATTCGAAGAATGAAATATTACGATTCTAAAGAGAAATTAAACGACACCTTTTTGGTTTCAAAATTATCAGGAATCAAAAATATGGATTGGGTTAAAAAAGTTTATGAATCAGGAAACTCTTATATTCATTTTTGTGATAAAATAGTGTTTTCGTCTCAACAAATTGAAAACAAAATAAACAGAACTATAAATTTTACAATTGGGGAACACGACAGTTTTATTTCAATTGATGAGAAAATTGGAGCAGCAATTTGGATGAATAAAATAATCGATTCAATAATTGAGCAAACACAAATCTGGGTTCTTGAAAAGTGCAATTCTGTTGGACTTAATATTGAGAAATTAAATGATGAAAATTTTATAAATGAAAGAACAAAGAGAACAAGCACATACCGCTAACAAAGAACTGAGCTAAATAAAACTCTTTCCTTTATTAATTTTTCACATTCCTTTTGCAACTCTTTTCGCTTCATAAACCTCTGCAATTGTTTGGTTTTCTGGATACGATTTTAGTTGTTCAAAAATATCACCCACTTTTACAAAACCTGTTTGCAATACTTTAAAATAAACACCGCACATATTTGTGTTCCAAAATTGTTGTATAATGTTGCTGTCATTAAAACGGATTCCTAATTTATAACACGGAGTTCTTATCGTGGTTACTTCTAACACCGTTTCGCCAACGTTAAAAGTATCACCAATATAAATCTTGGTTTCGTCTAAATCATCCACCGTTAAGTTTTCACCAAACATGCCTAACTGCCAATCTAAATTTGGATGCAATTTTTTAAAATAATCGTAATGTTTTAATGAATATCCGTAAACTGCTTGATCAATTCCACCATGATATTTTCTATCAGATACTTCATCATTTAAAACATTTTCTGTTCCTAAAAAAATAGGTTCATTTATTGGATACTTAAAAACTCCTGTAGTAATGGTTTTTCCTTTCCAATCAATTGCTGTTTTCTCTCCGATGTTTGTTGAAATGATTTTCATGATATTGTTTTTTTGTCAGGTTGAGCGGAGTCGAAACCTAAAAAGACCTCTCGACTCCGCTCGAGGAGACATTAGTCTAATATAAAGTCTTCTAAAACATCTGCAATTTTACGATTGTCAGATAATTGCGGAATCTTATTTTGTCCGCCAAACTTACCAATCGATTTCATATATTCATGAAAACCGCCTTTTTTTATTTTTCTAATCACCAGCGTTCGCAGTACTTTACCAGCAATTAAATCTTGATAATACATATTTTGTTCTTGCATAGAAGCATCTACTTTTGCAGTAAAATCTTCTACATTTCTGGGTTCGTTTTCAAATTCTATAAACCACTCGTGATACGGCAAACCGCTATCTGGATTTACTTGCGGAGCAACCGTAAACTCACTAATATTTATTTCAGTTCCTTTGATAGCATCGTTCAACGCTTTTTCTACTTCTTTGCCAATAACGTGTTCTCCAAAAGCAGAAATAAAATGTTTGATTCTTCCTGTCACTTTAATTCTGTAGGGTTTTGTTGATGTAAACTCAACGGTGTCGCCAATATTATACCCCCAAAGTCCGGCGTTTGTATTTAAAATAATGACATAATTCACACCCTTTTTCACCTCTTTTAGTGAAATTCTTGTCGGATGTTCATCATAAAATTCTGTTGCAGGAATAAATTCATAAAAGATTCCTGAGTTTAATTGCAACAACATTCCGGGTTCGGTTTGCGAGTCTTGATAGGCGATAAATCCTTCAGAAGCAGGATACAATTCTACATAATCAATCTTTTTACCAATCAAGCTTTCGAACTTATTTTTATACGGTTCAAAATTTACACCGCCATACACAAAGAAGTTAAAATTTGGGAAAATCTCTGCAATTGGTTTTCCTGTTTTTTCGATGAGTTTTTCAAAATACATTTGCACCCAAGATGGAATTCCGCTAATAACCGTCATGTTTTCATCAACCGTTTCTTCTACGATTGCATTTACTTTGGTGTCCCAATCTTCAATACAATTGGTTTCCCAACTTGGCAATCTGTTTTTTAATAAATATTGCGGAATATAATGCGCTACAATTCCACTTAATCTACCTAACTGAATTCCGTTTTTGGTTTCTAGAACCGGACTTCCTTGTAAGAAAATCATTTTTCCATTTACAAAACTTGCATCCTTTTTTTCTGCGATATAAAACAGCAACGCATTTTTTGCCGCTTTGATATGTGTTGGCATCGATTCTTTGGTAATCGGAATGTATTTTGCGCCAGAAGTTGTGCCCGAAGTTTTGGCAAAATAAATAGGTTTCCCTTTCCAAAGCACATCTTTTTCTCCGGCTACAATTCTATCCACATATTTTCTTAAACCTTCGTAATCTTGAACTTGAACTCGATTTTTAAAATCCTCATAATTCTTAATGGAAGAAAAATCATGATCTTTTCCAAAAGCGGTATTTTTTGCTGATGAAATTAATTTTTTAAATACTTTTTCTTGTGTTTCAATCGGGTTTTTTGCCCATTTATAAACTTGTTTGGTGGCTCGTTTGGCAAACGGAATCGCAAAAATAGATTTGAGGCTCATTTATTTAAAATCTATATAATTCAACGGATTTACTGGATACCCATTATACCATAATTCGAAATGCAAATGCGGCCCTGTTGTTAATTCTCCTGTAGATCCAACCGTTGCAATTGCTTCTCCAGATTTCACAAAATCTCCTTGTTGTTTTAACAATGTTCCGTTGTGTTTGTATACAGAAATAAACCCTGTTCCGTGTTCAATGATTATTACATAACCCGTTTCTGCAGTCCATTCAGAAAAAATAACTCTACCATTTTCAACCGCTTTTACTGGAGTTCCGGTTGCGGCAACAATATCAATTGCAAAATGTTTGTCGGTTATATTAAAACCTTGTGTAATACTTCCGTTTAAAGGAGAAAAAAACACCATATCAATTTTGTTTTCTGCTTTATCAAACAGCGGAAAACGGTCTTTACTTTCAATTTTTTCTCTAAACAAAGAATCTCTTTTAGAAGCGTCTAATTTTTTTTCATCAATTGTAATGACACTTGCTTTTTTTAATGAATCAAAATCTACTTCTGAGATGGGATCATCGCCTGATAAAATTGGGAGTAAAATTTTGGTGTAATTTTCTATTAATTCCAGTCTCGTTTTTAAAGAATCTGTTTCGTATAACAATCTTGAAGCGTCTTTTTTTAATTGTGTAGAAGCGTACCCTGGAATGTATTCTCTTATTGGCGTGTATGCAATTAACACGGTTGTTAACGCAATTAAAACAATAGAAAAAACACCGCTTAACACAAAAATATTTAAAATGGTAAGTTTAAAAGACAACCGTTCTTCAAAAGTGTCTTCATTTAAAACAACCAACCTGAATTTGTCGGTTATTTTTTGTCTGAACTTGCTTTTTTTTTGCTTCTTTTTTGCCACAGATATTTTTCTTTAATTTACAAATATACAACGAAAAAATAGGGAACCTATTTTCTATAAAAATTCATCTCATCAACATACTTCCAAACGGCTTCTGTTAACATGGGTTGGATGTTTTTTTTCTCTTTAATTCCGTTTCTAATATAAGTTGATGAAATTTCTATAATTGGAGAATCAATGTGGTGAATTTTGGGATGATTATCAAACTGTGTTTCTGCTTTTCCATCAGAAATTCTTGGATACACATAGATATGATGATGTTCTAAAATCGTTTCATAATTTTTCCATTTATGAAAACTTTTTAAGTTGTCTTCACCCATAATCAAACTAAAAGAATGTTGCGGATAGGTGTCTGAAATATGTGCTAAAGTATGAACTGTATAATTGGGTTGCGGTAAATTAAACTCAATGTCTGACGGTTTAATTTTATCGTAGTTTTCGGTTGCCAAATGCACCAATTCTAATCGATGGTGATTGTCTAACAACGTGCTTTTTTTCTTAAAAGGATTGTGTGGCGTAACCACCAACCAAATTTCGTCTAAATCAGAATTTTCTACCAAATGGTTGGCAATGATTAAATGCCCAACATGAATTGGATTAAAGGTACCGAAATATAAACCTATATTCATTTTTAAAATGATTTATCACCTTGATCGGAGTCGAAAGGTCTCGACTCCGCTCGACCAGACATTAAATTTTATTTTATTCTTGTATCCCTAAATACTCACTCATTAAATCTTCTGCTTCTTTAAAAGCAACATCTAAATCGTAGTTTTTAATAATTTTATCAAACTGTGGTGCTGTTGCCAATTCTATAGAAGCTTTGGCAATTCTCATATTGATTTTATCATCGCTTTCTGTTTTACGTTTTTTTAAACGTATTTTCAACTCATCAATACTTGGTGGTTTTACAAAAACAGCCAATGTTTTATCCGGAAATTTCTTTTTAATTCGCAATCCGCCAGCAACATCAATATCAAAAATCACGTGTTTCCCTTTTGCCCAAATTCGTTCTACTTCGCTTTTTAAGGTTCCGTAAAAATTATCTCTATACACTTCTTCCCACTCTAAAAAATCTTCGTTTTTTATATGTTGTTTAAAGTCTTTTAGAGAGATAAAATAATAATCCTTTTCGTGAACTTCTTCTCCTCTAGGTTCTCTTGAAGTTGCCGAAATAGAAAATTCTAAATTGAATTTTTCTTGTGCTAATAAATGACGAACAATGGTTGTTTTACCAGAACCTGATGGTGCAGAAAAAACAAATAATTTACCTTCAAATTTGTCCATAAAACTATAATACGTTTAAGATTTGCTCTTTAATTTTTTCCAATTCGTTTTTCATTTGAATCACCGATTTTTGCATCGAAGCAAAATTTGCTTTTGACCCTGTGGTATTAATTTCTCTTCCAATTTCTTGAATGATAAACCCTAATTTTTTTCCGTTAGAATCTTCGCTATCTAATTCTTGTAAAAAATATTCTAAATGATTTCCTAAACGAACTTTTTCTTCGTTAATATCTAACTTTTCTAGATAATAAATCAATTCTTGTTCAAAACGATTTTCGTCAATTTCTACTTTTAAATCTGCAATCGATTTTTTAAGTTTTTCTCTTACATTTTTGATGCGTTCTTCGTCTAAAGCATGTACTTCCTCTAAATATTTTTTAATATTTAAAATTCGTAATTTAAAATCGTCTTCTAAAGAAGCTGCTTCATCAATTCTGTATTGAACCGTTTCTTTTAAAGCTTCATCAATACTGGTGTTGATGAATTCCCACTCATTTTCGTCCAATTCTTCTCGTTCTGTTTTTAATGCGTCTGGCATTCTTACTGCCATTTTTAACAATTCAACATCATTTTCATCATTTGTAAACAGCACGTTTTTTAATTGCTGCATATAATCTGAAACTACATTTTTGTTGATGGTTGTTGTGGTTTCATCCGCAGTCATTTCTACATAAATAGAAAAATCTATTTTACCTCTTACCAAACCAGAAGCTAATTTTTTTCGAACTGCTAATTCTTTTTCTTTATAGTACGATGGAACCCTAACATTTAAATCTAAATTTTTACTGTTTAACGTTTTAATTTCTATCGTAACTTTTTTTGTTGGCAATTGTAATACGGATTTCCCGTAACCAGTCATAGATTGAATCATTCAATGCTTTTTTAAAATATAGCAGCAAAGGTACATAATTATTTGAGGAATCTTTCTTGCTAAAAATGTAAATAAAACATACAAATTCATACTTTTATCTTGTGCCACGAATTCACGAAATTTTAGAATTATTTGTGAATTCGTGACTAAAACATCAGAACTTATTTTGTTTTAACTATTTTTACACTTTAGAATTTATAGCAAGAAAATTTGCAAACAAACACACATATTTTAGTTATCAGATTATCTGCTATGGGCGATGTTGCTATGACAATTCCTGTAATTAGAGCGTTGGTTGCGCAACATCCAGAAATTAAAATTACGTTTTTATCTAAAGCTTTTTTAAAACCATTGTTTGATGACATTCCGAATGTACATTTTTACGCTGCTGATGTAACAAATACGCACAAAGGCGTTTTTGGTTTGCATAAATTATCTAAAGAATTAAAGCAACTAAATATTACACATATTGCGGACTTACACAATGTGTTGCGTTCTAAAATTTTGCGTAGTTTTTTTAAATTTTCTACAAAAAATAGTGCAGTAATAGATAAAGGAAGAAGCGAAAAAAAAGCATTGACAAGAACTACAAATAAAGTTTTTAAACAGTTAAGAACTTCGCACGAACGTTATGCCGATGTTTTTAGAAAACTCAATTTTTCGGTTGATATTTCGAATCCAACCAAACCAGAAAAACCGAATTTAAAAAGTTCAGTTCTCAATTTAATTGGAGAAAAGAAAAATAAATGGATTGGAATTGCGCCTTTTGCAGCGTATGATTCTAAAATGTATCCGCCAGATTTAATGGAAAAAGTGATTGCTACTTTGGCTGAAAATAATACTATTTTGCTTTTTGGTGGCGGAGAAAAAGAAATTGCTTTTTTATCAAAAATTGAACAAAAAAACGAACACACTATTTCTGTTGCTGGCAAATTAAATTTAACAGAAGAATTAAATGTAATTGGGCATTTAGATTGCATGTTGGCAATGGATTCTGGAAATGCACATTTTGCCGCAATGTTACAAGTTCCAACGATTACACTTTGGGGAGTAACACATCCGTTTGCTGGTTTTGCGCCTTTTAATCAACCAACAGAAAATTGTATGTTGCCCGATTTAGAAAAGTATCCAAACATTCCGTGTTCTATTTATGGAAATAAAATTTGTGACGGATATGAAGATGTAATGAGAACCATTTTACCCGAAAATGTAATTAAAAAAGTTGAAACAATATTAAACTCAAATTCTTAAAACAACACGTATGATACTTCATAACTTAGAAGAAACCAATTCTATTTTAAATAAATTTATTGCAGAAATTAGAGATGTTACTATTCAAAAAGATTCGCTTCGTTTTAGAAGAAATATTGAAAGAATTGGAGAAATATTAGGCTATGAATTAAGTAAGAACTTAAAGTACTCATCAAAAAACATTACCACTCCGTTAGGTGTAAAAGAAAGTTTTTTACCTACAAATAATATTGTTTTAGGTTCTATTTTACGAGCAGGCTTACCGTTGCATCAAGGGTTGTTAAATTATTTTGACGATGCAGAAAATGCGTTTATATCGGCTTATAGAAATCACCCAAATAACGATGCAGAATTTGAAATTGTTGTAGAATATTTTGCAGCTCCATCAATTGATGATAAAACCTTAATTTTAGCAGATCCGATGTTGGCAACTGGACAATCTTTAGTGGCTGTTTATGACGCTATTCAAAAATATGGAAGTCCAAAAGAATTGCATATCGTTTGTGTAATTGGTGCTACAGAAGGAATTGAATTTATCAAAAATCATTTTCCAGAAAATACGCACTTATGGATTGCTGCAATTGATGACAAATTAAATGATAAAGGGTATATTATTCCTGGTTTAGGCGATGCGGGTGATTTAGCTTTTGGTGCTAAACTATAAATCGTATTGCAAAAGAAAGCAGTAAAAACAACGCCAAAATAATACTTATTATTGATTTCTTTTGTATTGATTGCACCCAGTTTGCAATGATAATTGTAGACGGAATTAAAAAGGCAATGATCTCTGTTCCGTTCTTATTTTCTACCAAATAAATAAATACAATAGCAATTACTAAATGCAATAATAACAATACCCAACTTCTTTTAAATTTGTTACTTACAGAAAGTATTTTTCCTGTTTTCAATAGTATTGAAATGGTTGTAAAAACTACAAATGTTATTAAAAACAACTCGTAATAACTGGTTTGATAAAAACTAAAATCAAGCGTAAAAACAACATCAAATAGTTGATAGAACGTTGCTAAATCATCCGTCCAAAAAAGATAGGTAAAATATAAAAAGAGTGGTGTAATTAATCCTAAAACAGGAATTAAAATAGTTCTAATCGTAATTTTAGTAAAAAATAAAATCGCTGCATAAAGCAATATCAAATAGACAAGATATAAAGGTGAAATTAGAAATAAAACGCCTAACCATAATCCGCAATCAAACAATTTTTGATACACAAACTTCAACGTTCTTAAACTATACACTCTTCTAAAGAACAAAAACAGCAGTACATAAACAATAACAGTAGCATAATTTAAAATAATCGATTCTAAAAAACCCAAACCAATTATAAAAAACAAAAAAGCATAGGAGTTGTCTTTTGTTAATTTATTTTTAGAAACAACAAAATTAAATAAGAAGAACAACACCAAAAACAAAGGGAAAGTTATCAAAAAATTGAAAAAATCATTTAAATTTAATTCAACGTTTTTAATCAAAAGGAAATCTAAAATATAGTAGATTAAAAAAAGAACTATAATTAAGATGAAATTTACTGGTTTTGATTTGCCGAAAAAATTGGCTAACATAATTAGTTTTTATATTTTTGCAATGTAAAGATACTTAAGTTATGATAGCAAGCAATATTTTTAGATTAATTGGTGATTTTTTTAATTGGGCTTTTACTCCTCTTGAATGGATGCGTTTATCTCTTGCAAAAGCAGATTACGGTTGGTGGATATCTAACAGTGTAAGCTGGATGTTTATTATTGTGCTCCTTTTTTTATTTAGATATTGGATGAAAGAATCTGCTCGTTTTAAAAGAGAAGGAATCGAGGATTCTTCAAAATAGTTTTTTACTTTGGGAAGCAAAAACAAACTGAAACGTTTTCATGAAAACGAAACGTTCTCTAATGTTGTTCAGCCAAAAAGAGAAGAAATCTTAAAAGGTTTTTCTTTAAAAGGAAAATGGAATACTTTTTTTAAAAACGATAATCCTATTGTTTTAGAGTTGGGCTGTGGTAAAGGAGAATATACCATTGCGTTAGCTCAAAAAGATTCAACTAAAAATTTTATTGGAATTGATATTAAAGGTGCACGATTTTGGCGTGGCGCAAAAACTGCTTTAGAAGAAAATTTAACCAATGTTGGGTTTATTAGAACGCAAATAGAGTTGATAAACGAATTGTTTGCAGAAAATGAGGTGGATGAAATTTGGATTACTTTTCCAGATCCTCAGATTAAATACAAACGCACAAAACACCGATTAACAAACTCAGACTTTTTAAAGAAATACCATCATATTTTAAAAGAAAATGGCGTGGTTAATTTAAAAACAGATAGTGAGTTTATGCATGGTTACACTTTAGGTTTATTGCATGGCGAAGGACATGAAATTTTACATGCAAATCACGATGTGTATAAAAACACTTATTCTCCTGAAGAAGTAATTGGCACACAAACCTTTTACGAAAAACAATATTTAGAAAAAGGAAAACCAATAACTTTTATTCAATTTAGAATTAATTACTAATAATTCTACCTTTTCTAGCTAAAGGAGAACCAGTTTATTTTAGCAAACTTCTTATCTTCACAACGTGAAAGAATCAGATAATTTTTTTGAAAAAGTATATAAAACCGCTCGCTTAATTCCGTACGGAAGAGTAACTAGTTACGGTGCAATTGCAACCTATCTAGGCGCTGCAAGATCTGCAAGAATGGTTGGTTGGGCAATGAATAATGCACACAGTCAAAAAGAAGAAGTTCCTGCACATAGAGTTGTAAATAGAAAAGGATTGTTGACCGGAAAACATCATTTTGATGGCACCAATTTAATGCAGCAATTATTAGAAAACGAAGGAATTGTTGTTGTTGATAATCAAATTCAAGATTTTACAAAAGTGTTTTGGAATCCGAATGAGGAGTTAACCACTATTTCCTAATTTTTTAAAAATTAGGAAACACTTACAAATAAATTTCTTTGATTCTTCCATCAATAAACACATTACAACTTCTTTATTATCTGAACTCTAAACACTATATTTGTAGTTTAGAATTAATCCTAATTAAAATTTCAAAATGAGCTTTAAAAAGCAAGATATATACAAGGCATTAGAAACCATAACTGCTCCTGGAGAAGGAAAAAGTTTGGTTGAAAATGACAACATTACAAACGTTGTAACTTTTGGCAACGAAGTACTTATTGATGTAACGATTAGCAATCCTTCTTTACAAGCTAAAAAGAGAGTAGAAAGCGAAATTATAAACGCATTACGCTCAAAAGTTAGCGAAGACATTGTTGTAAAAGTTACTGTAAAAGCGGTTGTTCCGAAGAAAGAAAACCCGAATCAAATCAAAGGAAAAGAAATTCCGAATATTAAAAATATTATTGCAGTTGCGTCTGGAAAAGGTGGCGTTGGAAAATCGACAATTACAGCAAATACTGCAATTACATTGGCAAAAATGGGATTTAGCGTGGGGGTTTTAGACGCAGATGTTTACGGTCCATCAATGCATTTAATGTTTGATGTTGAAAAAGAAAAGCCTCTTTCAGTAAATGTAAATGGTCGTTCTAAAATGAAACCGGTAGAAAATTATGGCGTTAAATTATTGTCGCTAGGGTTTTTTACAAATCCAGATCAAGCAGTAATTTGGCGTGGACCAATGGCTTCAAAAGCCTTAAATCAATTAATTTTTGATGCAGATTGGGGAGAATTAGATTTCTTATTAATTGATTTACCTCCAGGAACTGGAGATGTACATTTATCAATCGTGCAAGCATTGCCAATAAATGGCGCAATGATTGTAAGTACACCCCAAAATATCGCTTTAGCTGATGCTAAAAAAGGAGTGGCAATGTTTCAACAAGAAAGCATCAATGTTCCTGTATTAGGAATCATAGAAAACATGGCGTATTTTACTCCAGATGAATTGCCAAATAATAAATATTATATTTTTGGAAATGGCGGAGCAAAAAACTTGGCTGAAGATATTAACACACAATTTTTAGGAGAAATTCCTTTGGTGCAAAGTATTCGAGAATCTGGTGATGTTGGTCATCCAGTTGCATTGCAAACAAACACTCCGTTAGAAAAAGCTTTTTCTGACACTACTAAAGAAATGCTATCTCAATTAGTAAAACGAAATGAAAATTTACCACCAACAGAAGTTGTAAGAATTACAACGATGAGTGGTTGTAGCACAAAATAAAAAATTATGACAGCACAAGAAACGCTTACAAATGTGGAGAAAGCTCTAGAGGAAATTCGCCCTTTTTTATTAAGTGATGGCGGAAATATAAAGTTATTATCTATCGAAAATGCAATTGTAAAAGTGCAATTAGAAGGCGCTTGTAATGGCTGCTCTGTCAATCAAATGACATTAAAGAATGGTGTTGAAGCAACCATAAAAAAATACGCTCCACAAATACTAGAAGTAGTGAATGTAAGTTAACTGATAAAAATCAGCTTTTAGAACTTTTACAAGCATTATTTTTACACGATTTTTTAAAGAAATGATTACAACAGATATATTAATTATTGGTGCTGGACCAACTGGATTGTTTACAGTTTTTGAAGCTGGATTGTTAAAACTAAGATGTCATTTAATTGATGCTTTGCCTCAAGCTGGCGGACAATGTTCAGAAATTTATCCTAAAAAACCCATTTATGACATTCCTGGTTTTTCAGAAATTTTAGCAGGTGATTTAACTGCAAGTTTACTAGAACAATGCAAGCAATTTCAACCAGGTTTTACACTTGGAGAACGTGCAGAAACTATTGAAAAACAAGAAGACGGTTCTTTTATTGTTACTACAAACAAAGGAACAAAACACAAAGCGCCAATTATAGCGATTGCAGGTGGTTTAGGAAGTTTTGAACCCAGAAAACCACCGATTCCACAAATTGCAAATTTTGAAGATAAAGGTGTCGAATACATGATTCGTGAACCAGAATTATACAGAGATAAAAATGTGGTAATTGCTGGTGGTGGAGATTCTGCATTGGATTGGAGTATCTTTTTAACAGAGGTTGCTAAATCTGTAACTCTTGTACACCGAAGGAATGAGTTTAGAGGTGCTTTAGATTCTGTAGATAAACTACAAGAATTAAAAGATGCCGGTAAAATTAATCTAATTACTCCAGCAGAAATAACAGGAATTGTAGGAGAAAATCATGTAACGGGAGTTGTTATTTCTAAAAAAGAGGAAGAAGACACCATTTTAGAAGTCGATCATTTTATTCCACTTTTTGGATTAGCACCAAAGCTTGGCCCTATTGCAAATTGGGGATTAGAAATTGAAAAAAACGCCATTAAAGTAAACAACGCTTTAGATTATCAAACCAACATTCCGGGTATTTATGCGATTGGAGATGTAAATACATATCCTGGGAAATTAAAATTGATTTTATGCGGATTTCACGAGGCAACCTTAATGTGCCAAAGTGCTTTTCAACGCATTTTTCCTGATAAAAAATACGTGATGAAATATACAACTGTTGGCGGTGTTGATGGTTTTGATGGAACTCGAAAAGAAGCTCCGAAAGCGGTTGTAAAAAAGATTGAATAATGGAACAAGACGTTACCATAAAAATTACTGACAGAGAAGGAATCCTTCACGAAATTATTGCTCCAACCGACATGGCAATGAATTTAATGGAAGTGGTTCGTTCTTATGAATTAGCTCCAGAAGGAACCATTGGGATTTGTGGCGGAATGGCAATGTGTGCATCATGTCAGTGTTATGTGAACTCAGATCATGCATTGCCAGAAATGGGAATCGACGAAGATATGATGTTGGCAGAAGCATTTCATGTTCAAGAAAACAGCCGATTGGGTTGTCAAATTCAAATCACTCCAGAAATGGATGGACTAGAAGTAGAATTAGCTCCAGAAAGTTAAAACCTCAAAGACTTTCTGTATATTTGTAGAGCAAGCAACTTAAAAGCTCTAAAAAAATGTATTTAGACTTATTATCACACTTAAAATATTTGATAAAACGCAATCCAGAATGATTGATTAAAACGTTTTTAATCATTTAATTTTTTAATCATTTAATAATAAAAATATGCCGTTTTATCATAAATTAGGAAAAATTCCACCAAAAAGACATACGCAGTTTCGTAAAAAAGACGGAAGTTTATATTACGAGCAGCTATTTGGTACAATTGGTTTCGACGGAATGTCTACCAACAGTTATCATGAACACAGACCAACAATGGTCAAAGAAATTCGCAAACAATATTCTATTGCTCCAAAAATTGCAAAAGCAAATAACATTCAATCATACAGGTTTAGAGGTTTTCAAGTAAAACCAGAAAACGATTATCTAGAAAGCAGAAAAATTGTGTTAACAAATGCTGATTGTAACATTATTTTATCCGCTCCAAAAAAATCTACCAAAGAGTATTTTTATAAAAACACAGATGCAGACGAGGTGATTTTCATCCATAAAGGAACTGGAAAATTAAGAACACATCTTGGAAACATCAATTTTAAATACGGAGATTATTTAGTAATTCCACGTGGAATTATTTACAAACTAGATTTTGATGATGAAAACAATAGACTTTTTATTGTAGAATCTTATCATCCTGTATATACACCAAAACGCTATAGAAATTGGTTTGGGCAGTTGTTAGAACATTCGCCTTTTTGCGAACGCGATTTAAGACGTCCAGAAGAATTAGAAACCTATAATGAGTTAGGCGATTTTTTAATCAAAGTAAAAAAACAAGGAGAAATTATAGAAATGGTTTATGCCTCACATCCTTTTGATGTGGTTGGTTACGATGGCTATAATTTTCCGTATGCATTTTCAATTCACGATTTTGAACCAATTACTGGAAGAATTCATCAACCGCCACCAGTACATCAAACATTTGAAACCAGTGCCTTTGTAATTTGCAGTTTTGTACCCCGTTTGTATGATTATCATCCAGACTCAATTCCTGCTCCATACAATCACAGCAATATAGATTCTGATGAAGTTCTCTATTATGTAGATGGCGATTTTATGAGTAGAAATGATATTGATCAAGGTCATATTTCTTTGCATCCAGCCGGAATTCCACACGGTCCGCACCCAGGAGCAACAGAAAGAAGTATTGGCCATACAAAAACGGAAGAATTAGCAGTTATGGTAGATACTTTTAAACCATTACAAGTTACCGAAGAAGCAATGAAAATTGCGGATGAAGAGTATTTTAAATCTTGGCTCGAATAGACGAAGATAGAGAGAAAAAAGAATCAAGAAAAGAGATTATGAGCGTTAGAAAAAGACATAATTACAAGAATCTTAAAATTTGGGACTTAGGGATTGAGATTGTAGATGATGTTTTTAAAATTACGAGGATTTCCCAAAGGAAGAAAAATTTGGATTAATTTCTCAAATTAATAGATGCTCTATTTCGATTCCGAGTAATATTGCAGAAGGTTCATCAAGAACAGATAAATCTTTCTCTCATTTTATTGACATTGCTTTAGGTTCTTCATTCGAACTCGAAACACAAATAATAATTGCATTTAAAAGAAAATATATTTCAAAAGAAAATTTAACAAAAATTGAAGAAAAGGTTCAAGAATTTCAAAAAATGACCATGAGTTTTCAAAACAAACTCTAATCAGTCTTTTTTCTCTTTTCTAACCTCTCTTCTTTAATATAAAACAACATGAGCAAAAAAGAAATAAAATCAGTAAACTACGGTTTAGAAAAAATATTTGAAGGAGCACAAGATTTCCTTCCATTGTTAGGAACAGATTATGTAGAGTTTTATGTAGGAAACGCAAAACAAGCTGCGCATTTTTACAAAACCGCTTTCGGATTCCAATCATTAGCATACAAAGGACTAGAAACCGGATCTAGAGATTCTGTGAGTTATGTATTGGTGCAAGATAAAATTCGTTTGGTTTTAACAACTCCGTTAAATAGTAAATCTATTATAAATGATCATATTGTAAAACATGGCGACGGAGTAAAAGTAATTGCGCTGTGGGTTGATGATGCAAGATCTGCTTATGAAGAAACTACCAAGCGTGGTGCAAAATCGTATTTAGAACCAACGGTAGAAACTGATGAACACGGAGAAATTGTAAAAGCAGGAATTTACACATACGGCGAAACAGTGCACATGTTTGTAGAACGTAAAAACTACAAAGGAACTTTTATGCCAGGTTTTCAAAAATGGGAATCTGACTACAATCCAACTTCAGTTGGTTTAAAATACATTGATCACATGGTTGGAAATGTAGGTTGGAATCAAATGGATGTTTGGGTAAAATGGTACGAAGATGTGATGGGATTCGAAAACTTTTTATCCTTTGATGACAAACAAATTCACACAGAATATTCTGCATTAATGAGTAAAGTGATGTCTAACGGAAACGGTAGAATCAAATTTCCAATAAACGAGCCAGCAAAAGCAGCAAAGAAATCACAAATTGAAGAATATTTAGATTTTTATGAAGGGTCTGGTGTACAACATATTGCCGTTGCAACGGATGACATTATTAAAACGGTTAGTCAGTTAAAAGCGCGTGGAATTGAATTTTTACCTCCACCTCCGCAAGCTTATTATGATGATATTCCGAATAGATTAGGAGCGCACAGAGATATGATGAAAGAAGATATTGGCGAATTGCAAAAATTATCTATCATGATAGATGCTGATGAAGAAGGTTATTTATTGCAAATTTTTACAAAACCATTAGAAGATAGACCAACCTTATTTTTTGAAATCATTCAAAGAATGGGCGCTCGTGGATTTGGAGCTGGTAATTTTAAAGCGTTGTTCGAATCTATAGAAAGAGAGCAGTCTAAAAGAGGAACTTTATAAAACAGAAATCAGGAAAGAGAGTTTAGAAAAGAGAAAAACACAATCTGTCTTTTTTCTGTATTCTCTTCTCTCTATTCTCAAAAAAAATGAACAAAGACGAATTATTAAAAGCAATAGAAGAAAAATATCAAAAGCTTGGTGTTCCTTTAGAAACCATGTTAGAAGGATTATTGCACAGCACGCCAATTACGTATTGGGATTATATTCAAACCGATGCTTTATTAGGATTACAAATTCCGAGAACAACCGAAAAAGATGAAATGGTTTTTATCATGTATCATCAAGTAAATGAGTTGTTGTTTAAAATGATTTTGTGGGAAATTGACCAAATTTCTTTATCTAAAAAAGCAATTACAGCAGAAAAATTTTCGAAACACTTAATGCGGATTAGCAGGTATTTTGATATGCTATGTAGTTCGTTTAGTGTGATGGGAGAAGGAATGGATGTAGAACAATATTTAAAATTTAGAAACACCTTAGCGCCCGCAAGCGGATTTCAAAGTGCGCAATACCGTAAAATCGAATTTGCATCTACAGAGTTAATCAATTTAATTGATGTGAGATTCAGAGATACCATCGACAGAAACTCATCTTTCAAAAACGCTTTTGAACATTTGTATTGGCAAGCCGCTGGTAAAAATCATCAAACAGGCGAAAAATCTATTTTGATAAAATTGTTTGAGAAAAAATACATGGGAGATTTTATCGACTTTATGGAAGATTACAACGAGTGTAATTTGTCTAAAAAGTTCAAACAACTTCCAGAAGATGTGCAACAAAACCCAGAATTGATAAAAGCAATGCGCCATTACGATTATACCGTAAATATAAAATGGGTGCTAGCTCATTACGAAGCTGCAGGAAAATATTTAGGCGGCGGCGATAAAGATTTAGAAGCAACCGGCGGAAGTAATTGGCGAAAATACATGCATCCAAAATACCAACGAAGAATCTTTTTCCCGTATTTATGGAGCAAAGAAGAACTTGAAAATTGGGGAAACTTTTAAAATTTACAGAATATTTAACACCAACTGTTTGAGAAATCAAGCAGCTTTTTTGGTTTTGGAATAGCTATTGTCATTCCTTTTTTATATGTTTGAAAACATGAAAAAAACTATTTTCCTTTTTATTGCATTTAGTAGTGTTGTTCATTCTTATTCTCAAGAAAAAACTACAATTTTTAAAAAAGGGGAATGGCTTCGTTACAAAATGAGTTATAGCGGTTTTTTAAAAGCTGGCAATGCAACTTTATCAGTAGGTACAGATACCATTAAAGGCAAAGAAGTTTTTCATGTAACGGGAAAAGGCTGGACAACTGGAATTATAAAATGGTTTTTTAATGTTGACGACACCTATCAATCTTATTTTGATAAAGAAACCATAAAACCATATGTTTTTAAACGCAATATCAACGAAGGTGGTTATGTAATCAACAGAGAGATTAAATTTAATTACGATACCAAAAAAGCTACGGTTTTAGATTTTAAATTGCAAACTACAGAAACTTTTGATTTTAATAATATACAAGATATGATGTCTTCTTTTTATTATTTAAGAAGTCGTGATGTTAGCAACTTAAAAGTTGGAGATGAAATTGCTTTAGATATGTTTATGGACGCTCAAATTTATCCTTTTAAATTACGTTATTTAGGCGAAGAATTACTAAAAACTAGTTTCGGAAAAATTAAAACTTTAAAGTTTAGACCAATGGTACAGGCTGGCAGAGTTTTTAAAGAAAATGAAAGCGTGACCATTTGGATAACGGCAGATGAAAATAAAATACCCATAAAGTTAAAAGCATCTTTATCTGTTGGATCTTTAAAAGCAGAATTAGATGCTTATAAAGGTCTTGCAAATTCTTTTGAAATTATATATGATTAAATTGTATTTTTGCGTTAATGTCTCGTATAAAATTTAACTTCTTTTGAAAAAAATAATCTTTCTTTTAGTAACACTCCTCATTTTTAGTTCTTGTAAAGAAGATAAACCAGAAAATATTGAGGAAATCCAAACAATACCTCAACCAAAAATAATCTATGAGTTTGGTTATAAACTAAACGATTATAAGGTAATTAATGATACGATTAAAAAAGGCGAAAGTTTTGGAGTAATCTTAGACAGACATCATGTAGATTACCCGATCATAAATAAAATAGCTTCCAAAATTAAAGATACTTTTGATGTTAGACGCGTTAGAGCAGGAAAACCTTATACTATTTTAGCAGCAAAAGATTCAACCGAAAAAGCCCAAGTTTTTATTTACAAAAACAACAAATCTGTTGCAACAATTGTAGAGTTTAACGATTCTATCATCCATAGCTATAAGTATAGAAAAGAAATTAAGACGATAGAAAAAGAAGTACACGGTAAAATTTATTCCAGCTTTTCTCAATCTATGGATAGTTTACATATAAATCCATATTTAACAAACGAGATAGCGGATATCTATGCGTGGACACTCGACTTTTTTAAACTTCAAAAAGAAGATACATTTAAAATTATATATGAAGAAAAATTTATTGATGATTCCACTTTTGTTGGTTATGGAGATGTAAAAGCAGCGGTTTTTAATCATAAAGGAACCAATTTATATGCATATAGATATATTCCAGATCCCCAAAAAGGCATTGTAGAATATTATGACGAAGAAGGAAATATGTTGCGAAGTCAATTTTTAAAATCGCCTATTAAATTTCAATATAGAATTTCTTCTAGATACAATCTAAAAAGAAGAATTAAACATTACGGCTATAAAGTAAAACCGCATCGAGGAACCGATTTTGCTGCAAATGAAGGAACCCCAATTATGGCTACAGCGAGTGGAATCGTTACAGAATCTGCTTACAGAAAAAGAGGAAATGGTAATTATGTGAAAATTAAACATAACAACACCTATTCTACTCAATATTTACACATGAGTAAAAGGAAAGTAAAAAGAGGACAATATGTGAAACAAGGAGACATTATTGGTTGGGTTGGACACACAGGAAGTACAGAGGGTAGACATGTTTGTTATCGATTTTGGAAAAATGGCAGACAAGTAGATCCACTTAAACAAAAATTACCAGCAGCTGAACCTCTTAAGAAAAGTTTAAAGCCTGTTTTTTTAACATATATTACTCCATTAAAAGAGCAATTAGAAAACATCACCAATTATAAATCTTTGGATTTAAAAATGGATTCTAATGACATTACTCTTAAAAACTAACACCCAATCTAATGGCATTAAAAAATACGAATCCAACTAAAACCAGGGCTTGGCAAAAGTTAACTTCGCATTTTTCTGATATAAAAGAGATTCATTTAAAAGAATTCTTTAAAAACAATGCGAACAGAATTTCTGATTTTTCTTTCTCTTTTGATAATTTTACTGTTGATTATTCTAAAAACAGAATCAATCAAGAAACTTTAGAATTATTAATTGAATTGGCAAATGAAGTTGATTTAAAAGAGGCAATAGAAAAATATTTTTCAGGTGACATTATAAACACAACCGAAAACAGAGCTGTTCTACATACAGCATTGAGAGATAATTCATCTAAAGAAATTCTCGTTGAAAAAGTAAATGTAAAGCCAGAAATTAAAGCGACTTTAAATCAAATTGCAGAATTTTCAGAAAAAGTGATTTATGGTAAATGGAAAGGTTTTACTGGAAAATCAATTACTAATGTTGTAAACATCGGAATTGGCGGTTCAGATTTAGGTCCAAATATGATTGTAGAAGCTTTACAATTTTACAAAAATCATCTGAACCTGCATTTTGTCTCTAATGTTGATGGCGATCATATTTCTGAAATCATTAAAAAACTACATCCAGAAACTACCTTATTTGTTATTGTTTCTAAAACATTTACCACACAAGAAACCATTACAAATGCAACTACACTAAAAGAATGGTTTTTGAAATCGGCTACAAAAAAAGATATTGCAAAGCATTTTGTAGCGGTTTCATCAAACATAAAAGAGGTCGTTGAATTCGGAATTTCTAACAAAAATATTTTTCCTATGTGGAATTGGGTTGGAGGTCGATTTTCTTTGTGGAGCGCTGTCGGATTATCAATAAGTTTATCTGTAGGGTTTCAAAATTTTAAAGCGTTACTTGATGGAGCATCAGAAATGGATGCACATTTTAAAAATACTGAATTCGAACAAAATATTCCTGTTATCTCTTCTTTAATTAGTATTTGGTACAACAATTTCTTTGGATGCGAAACAGAAGCAATTTTACCGTATTCTCATTATTTGAAAAAACTCCCTGAATACTTGCAGCAAACAAGTATGGAAAGTAATGGAAAAAGTGTTGATAGAAATGGAAAAAAAATAGACTATCAAACTGGCGCAATTATTTGGGGCGATGTTGGTACAAACATGCAACATGCTTTTATGCAATTATTACACCAAGGAACAAAATTAATTCCGGCGGAATTTATCGGATTTAAAGAATCTTTATCGGATTTAACAGCGCATCATAAAAAATTAATGGCAAACTTTTGTGCACAAACAGAAGCGTTGGCTTTCGGAAAAACGGCAGAAGAAGTTCATTTAGATTTAAAATTTAATAATCAAAGCAAAGAGTTATCAACATTACTTCCGTTTAAGGTCTTTGGCGGCAACAAACCTAGCACTACTATTTTAATTAAAAAACTAACTCCAAATTCTTTAGGTAAATTGATTGCTTTATACGAGCATAAAGTTTTTGTACAAGGCGTTGTTTGGAACATCTTTAGCTTTGATCAATTCGGAGTAGAATTAGGGAAAGAATTAGTCAGCAAACACCTAAATAAGAAGTAAATTTCTTTTTCTTAATGGGGGTTTTATTAATTTTACCATTAATTCTTCTTTTGTTAACAACCTGTTAATATTTAAAAACCTGTTTTTTAAGGCGTATCTGCAATATTTTACTATTTTTGGATGTCTTAAATTTTTGTTAACACTTAACATTAAATTAACATTAGAACTGTAAAAATTAAGGATTTTTGTAGAACATTTAATAACTTAAAATTTCAAAATGAAAAATTTTAAAAATTTATTATTAGTAGCGTTGTTTTTCGCAACTGCTGCTGTTTTTGGTCAAACCAAAATAACAGGTAAAGTAGTTGATGAAACAAATCAGCCCTTACCAAGTGCAAGCGTTATGGTAAAAGGAACAACAAACGGTACTTCTACCGATTATGATGGTAATTTTACGATAACTGCAAACTCAAATTCTGGAGTAATTGTAGTTTCTTTTGTTGGTTACAACAAAAAAGAAGTATCTTTTACTTCATCAAAAACAAGTTTAGGAACAATTCAATTAACTGAAGATGCAAACACTCTTGATGAGGTTGTTATTCAAGGAGTAATTGATGTTGCTAAAGACAGAGAAACTCCTGTAGCTGTTTCAACAATTAAAGCTGCTGAGATTGAAGAAAAATTAGGATCTCAAGAATTTCCTGAAATTTTAAAATCAACTCCATCTGTATACGCAACTAAATCTGGTGGTGGTTTTGGAGATTCTAGAATTAACATTAGAGGTTTTAACCAAGAAAATGTAGCTATTTTAATAAACGGTGTACCTGTAAACGATATGGAAAACGGTAGAGTATACTGGTCTAACTGGGCTGGTTTATCTGACGTTACCTCTGCAATGCAAGTACAAAGAGGTTTAGGGTCTTCTAAATTAGCAATTTCTTCTGTTGGTGGTACGATTAACGTTATTACAAAAACTTCTCAACAAAAAGAAGGAGCTAATGTAAGTTCTAGTTTTGGTAACGATGGATACATGAAATATGTAGGTTCTTACTCTACAGGAAAATTAGACAATGGACTATCTGCATCTTTCTTATTTAGTAGAACACAAGGAGATGGATATGTAGATGGAACTAAATTTTTAGGTTACAACTATTTTATTGGTGTTGGTTATAAAATAAATGAGAAGCATTCTTTAGAATTTACTTTTACTGGAGCACCACAATGGCACCACCAAAGAAGTTATGCAGAAAAATTATCTTTATACCAACAATTTGGAACATCTAATGACCCAAATATAAAATTTAACCCAGCTTGGGGTATGTATAAAGGAGAAGAATTTTCTTTAAGAAGAAACTTTTATCACAAACCAGTAATGTCTTTAAATTACGACTGGAAAATTTCTGATAATTCTAACTTATCTACTGTTCTTTATGCTTCATGGGGACGTGGTGGTGGATCTGGACCAATTGGAGACGTAAACAACATTCGTGATTATGACTTTAGATTAAGAGATGCACAAGGAAGAGTTCGTTTTGATGATATCGCAAAATGGAATGCTGGAGGAAATGTTCCTGATTTTGGAGCAGACAGAACTAGTACTATTAATGATAGAAAAAACGGCTTAACACGTAGAGCCTCTATGAATTCTCATAACTGGTATGGTGTTATTGCTAACTTCCATAAAGATGCTAGTGATAACTTTAGCTGGGATGTTGGTGTAGATTTAAGAACTTATCAAGGTATTCACTACAGAGTTGTTTCTAATTTACTTGGCGCAACAGGTTATACAGATAATAGAGATAAAAACAACCCTAACAGAAGTATTACTTCTTTTGTAGATCCTTCTCCAAGTTTTAACCCTTGGGCAAATATCACAAACCAACAAAAAATAGAATACTACAATGACGGTAATGTTCGTTGGCTAGGTGCTTTTGGACAAGTAGAGTATAAAAACGATGATGTTTCTGCTTTCTTACAAGGAGGTATTTCTCAACAAGGTTTTCAAAGAATAGATTACTTTAACTTATTAGTAGGTAGTCAAAAATCTGGATATGAAAACTTAATGGGTGGAAACATTAAAGGAGGAATGAACTGGAATATTAATGAAGCTCATAACGTTTTTGGTAACGCGGGTTATTATTCTAAACAACCTTTCTTTGGAGCTGTTTATCCAAATTATAACAATAATAATACTAGTGTCGGTTTAACCAATGAAAAAATCTTAGGATTAGAGTTAGGGTATGGATATAGAAGCGAAAACTACAATGTAAAAGTAAATGCATATAGAACTTCTTGGAAAGATAGATTCCAAAGAACTGGTGGTTCTGCCCCTGGTAATTTTGTAGATTTCTCTGGAATTGAACAAGTTCACACAGGTTTAGAGATTGAATCTACTGGTAGATTTGGCAAATTAACTGTTGATGCAATGTTGTCTTTGGGTAATTATCAATACGTTGGTAATGTAACAGGTACAGAATATGACCAAAACAATGCTGTTGTTGGTGTTTCTGGAACTACATATTACCTTGATAAAGTTAAAGTTGGTGATGCAGCTCAAACTACTGCTCGAATTGGTTTTACATATAAAGTTTCAGATAAATTAAAGTTTGATATAAGTCAATTTTATGCAGCAAGTTTATACCCTAGTATTTCTGCTTCTTCTTTTAAAACTCAAGTAGATAACACCCAAGGTTCTTTAAAATTACCTGGTTATGCATTAGTAGATGCTGGTGTTTCTTACAAATTTAACCTAAGTGAAAAAGTAAATGCTAGATTTAGATTAAATGTAAACAACTTAATGGATACAAGATATATTTCTGATGGTTTTACTAACATCCATGCTACTGCTGGAAGTACAACTTACAAAGGTATTGATGTTAATAACAGAGTTTATTTTGGATACGGAAGAACTTGGAATGCTTCAATGAAGTTTTCTTTCTAAATCAACAACTATAAATAGTTTAAAAACCACCTCAATCGAGGTGGTTTTTTTTTGATTATAATTAGTACATTTACATAATCTAAAAAACGAAGAAATCATGATGAAAGAAATTCACTCGTATTGGGCATATTTAGTGCTATTAATGTTAGTTTTTACAGTTGTAAATGCATTTATGGGATTGTCAAAAAAGAGAAGTTTCACCGACAAAGATGTTCGCATCGGTTTATTTACATTAATCGTTTCTCACATTCAATTATTAATAGGATTGGGTTGGTATTTTATGAGTCCTGCTTATAAAGCACTAAAAATTGACAGTTCTGCTGTAATGGGAGATTCGACTTCTAGATTATTAGCTGTAGAACATCCTTTAATGATGATCATTGCTATTGTATTAATTACTATTGGTTGGTCTAAACATAAAAAGAAAACAGAAGATGCGGCAAAGTTTAAAACGTTTGCAATCTTTTACGGATTAGCATTGGTGTTGATCTTATCTAGAATTCCTTGGAATCAGTGGTTACAGTTTTAAAAATAAAATACCCTAATTTACCTCAGATAAAAGAACCCTTTAAATGAAAATTTTAAGCTACATATTATCGCCAATCTTTATTTTTACTTTTGTATTACTATTAGTAATCTTTCATCCTTTACAATGGGTTGGATTAAAACTATTCGGACATAAAGGGCATCAGCATGTGGTAGATATTTTAAATTTATTTCTTGTCAAGTCGTTGCTTTTAATCGGAGTTACAGTCCGTTTAAAAAACGAACACGAATTGCCAAAAGACTGTACTTTAGTCTTTGTTGCAAATCACCAAAGTATTTCTGACATTCCGCCAATTGGTTGGTTTTTCAGGAAATATAAACCAAAGTTTGTTGCCAAAAAAGAATTGGGAAAAGGAGTGCCAAGTGTGTCCTTTAATTTACGACATGGCGGTGCTGCTTTAATCAATAGAAAAGATGCAAAACAAGCATTAAGTGAATTGGTAAAATTTTCGAAAAATATTCATAAAAATAAATGGGGAGCAATCATTTTTCCTGAAGGAACAAGAAGTAGAAATGGAAAACCAAAACCCTTTTCTACCAACGGGTTAAAAATGATTACCAAATACAATCAAGAAGGGTATATTGTACCAATAACCATCAATAATTCTTGGAAACTATTTAAATATGGAAAATATCCGTTAGGAATTGGAAATCCGATAACACTTACAACACACAAACCTATAAAAATTGATTCTGTGCCTTTTGAAACGTTAATGAAAGAGACAGAATCACAAATAATTTCACACATAAAATAACAATATGTCTATACATAATATTAGAAGAGAAGTAATGCTAAACCTAGAGAAAAGCATTGATACTTTCGTTGATAAATTTTTAATCACACCAGAAAAAATTTGGCAACCAACCGATTTTTTGCCAAATTCTCAAAAAGATTCTTTTATTGATGAGGTAAAAGAAATTCAAGAGCTCTCTAAAGAATTAGATGATGATTTTTGGGTAGTTTTGGTTGGAGATACCATTACAGAAGAGGCTTTACCAACTTACGAATCTTGGTTGTTAGACATAGAAGGTGTTTCTCAACAACCTGATAATGGCTGGGCAAAATGGATTAGAGCTTGGACTTCTGAAGAAAATAGACACGGAGATGTGCTAAATAAATACTTGTATTTATCTGGTAGAGTAAATATGAGAGAAGTAGAAATTACTACACAACATTTAATTGCAGACGGATTTGATATAGGAACAGCTTCTGATCCTTATAAAAACTTTATCTATACTAGCTTTCAAGAATTAGCAACATACATTTCGCACAATAATGTGGCAAAAATTGCACGTAAAAAAGGGCATAAAGCATTGGCTAAAATGTCTAAAATTATTGCTGGTGATGAAATGCGTCATCATATTGCTTATTCAGAATTTGTAAAAGAAATTTTTAAGATTGATCCAAGCGAAATGATGTTGGCGTTTCAACACATGATGAAATACAAGATTGTAATGCCTGCATTACACTTAAGAGAGTCTTTTGGCGCTAAAGGTGGGTTGTTTGATCAATTCTCTACAATAGCACAAAGAGTTGGTGTATATACGGGTTTTGACTATGTAGACATCTTACAAAAACTAAATACAACTTGGGAAATTGATAAAATAACCAACTTAACTCCGGAGGCAGAAAAAGCGAGAGATTGGTTGTTAAAACTCCCTGAAAGAATGTATCGAATTACTGAAAGAATTGTAGTTCCAGATACAACATACAATTTTAAATGGATGAATCCAGTAACATAAAAAAAGAGCCTTAAAAAGGCTCTTTTTTAGTGTATTGTAAATTGGTCTTTATCTTCTAAGAAAGGTAGTTTAGTTCTAACATTTCTCAATTTATTTTTACTTAAAGTAGCGTAGATAATTTTCTCTTCATTTTCTACAACTTCGGTGAGTTCATTTCCTAAGAAATCTATTGCCATAGAATTCCCATTATATTCATATCCATTTGTATCCACTCCAACTCTATTTACACCAATACAATAACTCATGTTTTCTATTGCACGCGCTTTTAAGAGTGTTTTCCACGCATTAATTCTTGGTATTGGCCAATTTGCAACATAAATCAACAAGTCATACTCTTCTACATTTCTTGACCAAACCGGAAAACGCAAATCGTAACAAATTAATGGACAAATTTTCCATCCTTTATAATCAACAATCAATTTGTTTTTTCCTGAAGTATATGCTTTATGCTCTCCGGCTAATGTAAAAGTATGTCGTTTGTCATAGGTTTCAATTTTTCCCTTTGGGTGCACAAATAACATTCTATTATAATACCTCCCTTTATTATTTATAATGATGCTACCAACAACTGCTGCATCAAAATGTGCCGCTTTTTGTTGCATCCAGTCTACAGTTTCTCCATTCATGTCTTCGGCTAAAGGCTTTGGCACCATCGAAAAACCTGTGGTAAACATTTCTGGTAGAATAATCACATCAACATTCTGAATGTCTTCTAATAATACATCTAGTTTTGCCTTGTTTTTAATAGCATTTTCCCAAACTAAATCTTTCTGAATAATGGCTATTTGTAAATCGGTTTGCATAAAAATAATTTTGTTACAATATAATAAAATAAATAGCTTCTTTTTGTACATTGTTTGTTCTAAAAATTGACTTTCGCAAATGCAGACTTTTATATCAGAAACGTTACAAACCATTTTAACGAAACAAAAATCGTTTGAAAACACCATTTTTGTGTTGCCTTCTCAAAGAGCTGGCGTTTTTGTTAAACAAGCATTAAAAGAAACTATTGATGTCGGTTTTTTGCCAACAATCTTTAATATAGAACAGTTTATTGAAGAAGTTTCTGGGTTGCATAAAGTGGATTCTATTCAGTTATTATTTCATTTTTATGCTGTTTATAAAAAAGTAGAAGCTGAACCTGAAGAATTTGAAAGTTTTATTTCTTGGGCTTTTACAGTTGTACAAGACTTTAACGAAGTAGATCAGCATTTAATCAATCCTAAAGAGATTTTTCCGTATTTAAGAGATATTCAACGGTTAAAGAATTGGTCAGTAAAAAAACCTTTTGAAGAAACTAAAATGGTAAAAAATCATTTTTCTTTCTTAGAAAAATTAGAAGTTTACTACACAGAATTTTATACTTTTTTACTCAAAAAACAGATTGGTTATCAAGGGTTAATTTACAGAGAAGCCAGTAAAAATATTGAAGCTTATATCGAAAAGAACAAGCATAAGAAGTATGTTTTTATGGGTTTTAATGCGCTAAACAAATCTGAAGAATATTTATTTCAAGAACTGTTGTCTGCAGGGAACACCGATGTTTATTGGGATATTGACAGTGCTTTTTTAAAAAACAAACATCAAGCAGGAACATTCATCAGAAAATATAAATCTGAATGGAAATATTACATCAACAATCCGATTGCGACAGTTTCATCGAATTTTGAATTGGAAAAAAGCATTGAAGTCATTGGAGCTTCAAAAAATACAACTCAAATTAAATATGCTGGAGAGCTTATCAATAAATTGCCAAATCACAACAAAACTGCCTATGTTTTGGCTGATGAAAGCTTGTTGCCAATCACGTTAAATTCGTTACCAAAGAAGGTTGAAGCGGTTAATATTACAATGGGTTATCCGCTAAAAGACATTCCGACAACTTCGCTGTTTTTTGCTATTTTTCAGTTGTTTTTAACGCAAGAAAAATTAAATAAAACGCAAGCAGCACAGTTTTACTACAAAGATGTGTTGCAGTTTTTTAAGCACGCTTCTATTCAGCCTTTATTAATTGATAACGGTACAAATTTATTAGATAAAATTTCTCTGAAAATAGCAAAAGACAACGATGCTTTTATCAGTAAAAATCAAATTAAAACCTTTTTAGCGCCTTTAGGAAAATCGGTAAAAAAAGCAATAAGTAACCTCTTTAACCCGATTGAAAATAGTCAAGATTTTATCAACCGGATTTTAAATTTAATTGTCGTTTTAAAAGAAAAAGCAGCGCCTTTAGAAAAAGAATACTTGTTTCGGTTTTACACCATTTTTTCGCAGTTGCAAACCTTTCAAAACGAATATAATTTTTTGAAAACATTTAAAACCATTCATCAATTATTCATTCAATTGTTGAATACTGAATCTATTTCTTTTAAAGGAGAACCGCTACAAGGATTGCAATTAATGGGAATGTTGGAAACGCGTGTGTTGGATTTTGAAAACGTAATTATAACCTCTGTAAACGAAAATATATTGCCAAAAAACAGTTCGCAAAATACCTTTATTCCGTTTGATGTAAAAATCGAATTTAGCTTACCAACCTACAGAGAAAAAGATGCTATTTTTTCCTATCACTTCTTTAGATTGTTACAACGCGCAAAAAACATATACTTATTATACAATTCTGAAAGCGACACTTTTGGCGGCGGAGAAAAAAGTAGGTTTATTACACAATTATTGCATCTTAAAGACGGAATTAAAGAGCTACAAATAAGTCCGAAAGTAACAACAGAAAAAATTGAACTCAAAGAAATAGAAAAAACTCCAGAAATAATTTCTGTGCTAGAAGACGTTGCAAAAACTGGCTTTTCGCCATCAACATTTGCTAGTTATTTATATAATCCGTATCAGTTTTATGTGCAGAAAATAGTAAAACTAAAAGAGTATAAAGAAGTTGAAGAAACTGTTGCTTCGAACACGATGGGAACGATTATTCATGATACGTTAGACGCTTTATATCAACCATATATTAACAAATTTCTTACGTTAGAAAACTTTAAAGAACTGTTTGCAAAAGTAGATGATTTTGTTACATTTTACTTTAAAGAACACTTTCATAATTCTGATCTATTCACTGGAAAAAACAAGTTGATTTTTGAAGTTTCTAAAGAATATGTAAATCGATTTTTAGAAAATGAAAAACAATTGGTGTCAAAAAACAATCAATTAAAAATTATTGCCACCGAAGAAAACTTAGAAACAACTATAGAAATTGAAGGATTTGATTTTCCAATTAAAATTAAAGGGCAGGTTGATCGAATTGATGAATTAAATGGCGTTACGAGAATTGTTGATTACAAAACAGGCATAGTAGAGGCTAAAAATTTAAAAATATCGGATGTTTCTGATATTGCTGATGAAAAATATAACAAAGTAATTCAGGTTTTATTGTACGGTTATATGTATGCTAAAAGCAACTCAACACCTACTAAAATTGAAAGTGGAATTATCTCGTTTAAAAATCTTAAAAGCGGATTTCTTAAAGTAGATTTTGGTAATAAAGATTATGAAATTACGCCAGAAAGAATGGATGTTTTCATGAATTCAATCAAAGAAATCATCAAAGAAATTTTTGATGTTTCAATTCCTTTTACAGAAAAGGCACATGAAAAACACAGCCTGTAAAAATTATTGCTTCCCTCCTAAAACCAACAAAGGAACATTACAGTGAAACTCTTCTTTTAGAATTGTATTCTTTTCCCATAGCTTTGTAAAAAACCCTCTTTTACGTCTAAAAACACACAACATATCTGGTTGATTCGATTGAAAATGTTCTAAAACTCCTTGAAAAGTAGTTGCATTTTCTGTAATTGTTAACGAAGATTTTAAACTGTCTAATGCTGGATTTAGAATCAAATCTTTATCTGTATAATTTGGTGTTTTAACCAACAACAAATTAATCACAGGATTGAATTTATCCTTTATAAATTGTAAAGGTTTCAATACCCCTTTTTTATTTACAACACCCGTTTTAAACGCTGTTAAAATAACATTAAATGGCTTAAAAACATACGATTCTGGAACAATTAAAACAGGAATATTAGATTGTTTTACAACGCTCCCAGAAGTGCTTCCTAAAAAAACTTCTTCTTTTATAGAGTTGCTTTTTGGCCCCATTACAATTAAATCCACTCCAATTTCTTTTTCTACAGATGCTATAGAGTCTAACACATTTCCTTTCGCGGTAATTAATTGAATATCTTTTCCTTTTCTGTTTGCAGCATTAATTATAGAACGCATATACAAATTAGATTCGCGCTCTAAAATTTCATCAATATTTATAATTGTTCCTGCTTTTGGCTGCACATTGTATGCTCTAAGCACAAAGACATTTGCATCAATCTCACAAGCAAAATCAATGGCGTACTGCAAGGTGTTTATTGAGTTTTCTGAAGAACCGATCGGAACAAGTATATTTTTCATGTGAGGTTATTTAGTATTTTAGAAAATTACACAAAATAAATGTACTGCAAAAATACACATTTTAAATCTATCTTTTTTATCAATTATAAGAACATTAATAGTAGTATTTTTGAAACGATTTTGAAAACAGATATTAGCCTTAAAAAAATAAACAAATTGGCTTTTCCTGCTTTAGTTGCCGGAATTGCTGAACCGTTGCTTTCTATTACCGATACCGCTATTATTGGAAATATAGAAAATAATGCAATTGAATCTTTGGCTGCAGTTGGAATTGTAGGCGCGTTTATTTCTATGTTGGTTTGGGTTTTTGGACAAATTAGAAGTGCAATTTCTTCGATTGTTTCTCAATATTTAGGCGCTAATAAATTAGAGGAAATCAAATCCTTGCCATCACAAGCAATAACAATTGTTGTTGTACTCAGCTTATTGGTGATTGCCATTTCATATCCTTTTTCAGAAACTATTTTTAAATTTTACAATGCTTCTGGAGCTATTTTAAAATATTGTGTGGAGTATTTTAATATCCGGATCTTAGGCTTTCCGTTTACCCTTTTTACATTCGCCATTTTCGGTGTTTTTAGAGGCTTGCAAAACACGTATTACCCGATGCTAATTGCCATTACTGGCGCGGTATTAAATATCTTTTTAGATTATCTCTTTGTATATGGTTTTGCTGATATTATTCCTGCAATGTATATAAAAGGTGCAGCCTACGCGAGTGTAATTGCGCAAATTACAATGGCTGGTTTATCTGCAATTTTATTATTGAAAAAAACCGCAATTCCGTTAAAAATTGTGCTTCCAATACATCCCGAAATAAAACGGTTATTGGGCATGGTATTCAATTTATTTATTAGAACATTGGCTTTAAATTTGGCGTTATATTTTGGAACTGCATATGCAACTTCTTATGGAAAAGAATACATTGCTGCTTATATTATCGGTTTAAATTTATGGTTATTAGGCGCTTTTATGATTGATGGATATGCTAGTGTAGGAAATATTTTATCTGGTAAATTATTAGGTCAAAAAGATTATAAAACACTGATCGAATTAAATAAAAAACTGCTAAAATATGCCTTTGTTTTGGGCAGTGTTTTTATCGTATTAGGAACTGTTTTCTACAAACCAATCGGAACACTGTTTACCAAAGAAACTGCTGTTTTAGAACAATTTTATTTAGCCTTTTGGGTCATTTTAGCCATGCAACCTTTGTGCGCAATGACCTTTATTTTTGATGGAGTTTTTAAAGGTTTGGGAGAAATGAAATACTTGCGAAATGTCTTAATTTTTGCAACATTGATCGGTTTTGTTCCCACATTACTTTTTTTCGATGCCTTAGACTTTAAATTGTATGCAATTTGGATTGCTTTTACCGTTTGGATGTTTTTCAGAGGCATCTTTTTATTCTTTAAATTTAAAAGAAAGTTTTCTCTACTAGCACAAAAGCAGTAAATTTGAATACTGATACTCAATTATATGACAACGCAACATACCGAAGGAAGTTTATATACCAATATTGTCAATCGAATTGCAACCATAGAATTTGGTCACCCAGCTAGTAATTCGTTTCCAAGTACTTTATTAGATCGTTTGACAAAAGAATTGCAACGTGTCTCTACGCTTGATGAGGTAAGCGTTATCATCTTAAAATCTGAAGGAGAAAAAGCATTTTGCGCTGGTGCATCTTTTGAAGAATTGGTTGCTATTGACAATTTTGAAGATGGGAAAAAATTCTTTTCAGGCTTTGCAAATGTCATCAACGCAATGAGAACTTGTTCTAAATTAATTATTGGAAGTGTACAAGGAAAAGCTGTTGGCGGTGGTGTTGGATTGATTGCTGCTTGTGATTATGTATTGGCTACTGAAGCTGCTTCTATAAAATTATCAGAATTCACAATCGGAATTGGACCTTTTGTAATTGCTCCTGCAGTTGAACGCAAAATCGGTGTTGCTGGTTTGGCGGAATTAACATTGGCGGCAACAGAATGGAAAAACGCCTATTGGGCAAAAGAAAAAGGATTGTTTTCTAAAGTCTTAGAGACTAAAAACGAACTAACGAAAGAAACTGAATTCTTAGCAGAAAAATTAGCTTCTTACAATCCAGACGCAATAACAGAAATGAAAAAAGCTCTTTGGAAAGGAACAGAAAACTGGAATAGTTTATTGCTTGAAAGAGCAGAAATAACTGGAAAATTAGTATTGTCTGAATTCACAAAAAAAGCTTTATCAAAATTTAAAAAGTAAAATTATGGGTGGAGATTATTTATTTTTAGGATTGGCAATATTAATTGCGGTCATGTACTTTTACAACAAATCTAAAGTGAACAGAAATAAAAAAAAATAGCATGAGTACAATAAGAATTACAAAACAATTCAATTTTGAAACAGGTCATGCATTGTATGGTTACGACGGGAAATGTAAAAACGTTCACGGACATTCTTACAAGCTTTCTGTAACTGTAATCGGAAAACCAATTACAGATAGTTCTCAGGTAAAATATGGAATGGTAATCGACTTTTCTGATTTAAAAAAAATTGTAAAAGAAGAAATTGTAGATGTGTTTGATCATGCAACCGTTTTTAATCAAAATACGCCACATATCGAATTGGCGAAAGAACTAAAAGATCGTGATCATCATGTGATTTTGGTAGATTATCAACCAACAAGTGAAATGATGGTGATTGATTTTGCTAATAAAATTAAAAAGAGATTACCAGAAAATATCAACTTATTTTCGTTGCGTTTGCAAGAAACAGAAACAAGTTTTGCCGAATGGTTTGCGAGTGATAATTGATTAATCTAGCAATGAATCAATGCGAGAAATGAATTCATAAAATTTCTCTTTTTTATACTAAAACGATTCTTTTTAACTTATTTTCCGTTAAAAGCATTCATGGTGTTTGCCATGCCTGCTGTTCCAAAAGAAGTAATTACATTACAAGAAACCGGTAATCTCTCAATCAATAAACTTGTTTCTTCTTTGCTCCATTTACTCAACACAAAATCTACTTGCCTTCCTTTAGAATAATCTGCGCCAACTCCAAATCGAAACCGTGGATATGTTGTGGTGTTTAATTTTTCTTGAATGTCTTTCAATCCATTATGTCCGCCAGCACTTCCTTTTCCTTTTAATCTGATAGTTCCAAAATCAATATTTAAATCGTCCGTAACAATTAATGTATTTTCTATGGATATCTTTTCTTTATCCATCCAATATTTTACTGCTTTTCCGCTTAAATTCATATACGTACTTGGCTTTAATAAAATAAAGGTTCTTCCTTTAAAACGAAAAGTTGCAACATCTCCTAATTTATCTGTTTCAAAAGTTACTTTATGGTCTTTTGCCAATTCATCTAGTATTTTAAAACCAATATTATGACGCGAATTGTCATATTGTTCTCCAATATTCCCTAAACCAACAATTAAAAATTTCTTCATCAATTCTTCTTTAGTTTCTTTATTAAATCCTAAAATGTTTTTCAAAAACCCAATAACATTCATTCTTCAAAAATAAGAAGAAATAAATAATTTCAGGATAAAAAAAAAGCGTTACAATAAGTAACGCTTTTTTAATATTTAGAATAGTTTATGTTTATTCTGTAGCTGTTGCTTCTGCTTCTGCTTCTGCTCCTTCTTCTGTTTCTTCTTCATCTTCTAATTCTTCAGTTGCATTACGAGACATTCTTACTTGCGCTACAACCGTGTTGGCTGGATGTAAAAATGTACAGTTTTTGTTATCAAGATCTGTAACAAATAACTTACTTCCGATCTTTAATTTAGAAATATCTGCATTGAAAAAATCTGGCAAATCACCTGGTAGTGCTTTTACTCTTAATTTACGTTTTGGAAAACGTAAAGACCCTCCATTTAAAACACCTGGAGCTTTTCCTACTAAATGTACAGGAATTTCCATAGTCACTTCTTTATCATCAAATAATTGATAAAAATCAATGTGTATGATTCTGTCTGTTACTGGGTGAAACTGAATGTCTTGTAAAATTGCTGCAATTTTTTTCCCGTCTAATTCAATCGTTGCTGTATAAACGTTTGGAGTATACACAAGATTTTTAAATGCGATTTCTGCTGCTGAAAAATGCATTGGCTTGTCTCCTCCGTATATAACGCAAGGAACCTGACCAGCATTACGTAAGGCTTTCGTTGCTACTTTACCTACGCTTTCTCTTTGAGATCCTTTGATTGTAATTGATTTCATTACTTTAATTTAATTAGTATTTGTTTACATTAAAAATTGTCCACTGATGCTAGTATTGTCTTGAACTTTGTGCATAACATCTGCGAATAAAGGGGCGCAAGTTACAACTTTTATTTTAGAACTCGCTCCTTTTAAAGGAATTGTATCAGATACAATTAACTCTATTAAACTAGAGTTTTCTATACGTTCAATTGCATTTCCAGAAAGTAAGGGATGCGTACAAATTGCTCGCACACTTTTCGCTCCTCTTTCCATCATTAAATCTGCAGCTTTTGCTAATGTCCCTCCTGTGTCAATCATGTCATCAACTAAAATAACATTTTTCCCTGTTACCTCACCAATCAATTCCATATGAGAAATTACATTGGCTTTTTTACGTTGTTTATAACAAATTACCACATCAGAATCTAAGTATTTAGAATATGCATACGCTCTTTTAGATCCGCCCATATCTGGAGATGCAATCATTAAATCTTCTAATCCTAACGATTTTACGTAGGGCAAAAAGATTGTTGATGCAAATAAATGATCTACTGGTTTTTCAAAAAATCCTTGAATTTGATCTGCATGTAAATCCATCGTCATAATTCTTGTTGCTCCCGCAGCCTGAATTAAATTGGCAACTAATTTTGCACCAATTGCAACTCTTGGCTTGTCTTTTCTGTCTTGTCTTGCCCAACCAAAATAAGGCATTACTGCTGTTACGTGTCTTGCCGATGCTCTTTTTGCAGCATCAATCATTAATAACATTTCCATTAAATTATCTGCTGTTGGAAATGTAGAGCCTATAATAAAAACGCGCCTTCCTCGAATTGATTCTTCAAAAGCTGGCTGAAATTCGCCATCACTAAAATGAGTAATTGTTACTTCTCCTAATTTGGTACCATATTCTTTGGCTATTTTTTCTGCTAATTCTATACTTTGTGAACATGCAAAAATTTTGGGTTCTAATTGATTTGAAGGCATTTAGTTGTGTTTTGTTATGAGTTAGTGTGTTGTGTGATGCAAAAATAAAAATATTTAATGAGTTGCGTTGTTTTTTTTGCTTTAATACTAAATTTATTTTTTAGATTTGCAATCTCTTATACAATTGCTCGAGTGCCTGCCTGTCGGCAGACAGGGCGGAATTATAAATTTGTTCATTTAAAAAAAATACAGTGTTTACAGTATATGCAATTTCAAGTATTAAAAGGAATTATATATATGTTGGATTAACTAATAATCTTGAAAAGAGATTGATAAGACATAATAAAGGTTATAAACCAACAACAAAACCTTATGCTCCTTTTCAATTAATTTATTCTGAAATAACAGAAACAAGAATAGAAGCAAGAGCAAAAGAAAAATATTGGAAATCTGGGATTGGTAAAGAAAAATTACGTTCTTTGCGTGATTCTAAGTAAATTGCTCGAGTGGCGGAATTGGTAGACGCGCTGGATTCAAAATCCAGTTCTTTCGGGAGTGTGGGTTCGATTCCCACCTCGAGTACTCTAGTAAAAGGCGAAATTTATACTTCGCCTTTATATTTGGGTCAAACATAGGTCAAACAACTTGGTCTTTCAATTCTTTTACAATATCTATATTTGCTATTATTACCTTTGTCTTTTAAGCCGAATGGATAGTAATCTAAGATCATTTTTTTGACCTTTTACACTTTTTCTACCAGTACCTCAACTTTTACAAGTGGGTTATTTCAATGAACTTCTTTTTCAAAACTAAAATAATTCTTTGTTTTTTATTGACCTAATGTTCAATCGTTAAATTTTAAACTGATTATTCATTATGCTCTATAATTATTGATTTCATAATTTAATTTATTTCCAATTTAACTCTTTTTTTATTCGCTCTCTTAAAACCGTTTTTATTTGTTCAGGTGTTTTTATGATATATTCTTTTGCAAGTTCTTTAGTTTCATCCTTTAATGATCTAAGATATTCAATCCTGTCTTCGGTAATGTCTTTCCAGTTTTCATTTAAGTCCGTCCAAATAACTGCATCGATTTCTTTTTTACATATCCAATCTAATATATTCTGCTTAAATTCAAAGTCTTTAGGAAAAAATTCATCACTATCTTTGCTGTAGTAGCCAATGTTTTTAAGATTCGTACCTTCTCTTTTTCTTAAATTAGCTATTGCATTATCTAATTTGCTTTCGGAAGAATTAGAATATAAGGTTTGAACCATACTTCCATTTTTTGAAATAACTAAAGTTATTCTACCATTCCGAGATATCCTTGAGAATTCAATTGGTAAAATTGGTCCTTCCTCATTCCAACCATTTTGTTTGTCAAATTTTAATATTTCGGGATTCCAAATTAGAGAGCCCCAACCTAAGATGGCTATTTTCATAAATTATTAATTATTTGGTGATTACTGCTTTTCCGAAGCATTGTACATAACTTTTTGTATATAATTATTTTACACTTTTATCAGTTAATAAAATCAATACTAAATTTCGATAATTTATTCTTTGTTTTTTTACTTTCAATATTTATTGTACTTGCAAGTGAGCATTTGATTATGGAAATGCTTTAAATATCAACCAGTATGTAAAAGCAGCAGCTGTATCCGAAGCTAATTGTTTTGCATTTTCTGGTCTTCTATCAGTATCTTCCTCTTCCATTTTCTTTTTGCTTGGTTGTCCAATTATATCAGAGATACCTCTAACAACCCCTATCATCATCTGGCTATTACCTCTTCCTTGCCGCATAGCAGCTTTTGCAAAACCAAAACCCTCCATTTCAACTACAGAAGTATCATTGTAGTGTTTGGTTAAAATATCACCTATTTCTGATTCATAATGCTCAATAATTTGTTCTCCAGAGGCAATAATTCCTAAATCAGCCTTTACAACTTGATTCCATCCATTTTTAATTAATGATTTCCAATCCTCTTTTCTTCTTTCCTTTTTTGCTATTTCCATAAGAGTGTATGTTGTGGAAGCTAAATCAGGTCTAGCCACAAACGATTTTTTATCTGATTTCCCTGCCTCATAAGAATATATCTCTTTCGGGAAAATTACATCTCCAAGGGAAAAATCATTTGGCTTTCTGGAGCCAGCAATTCCAGCGAAGAAAATTGCAGAAGGCTTGAAATTTCGGATTGCTCTTTCTGTTTCTTGTGCTGCAATTGTATTTTTTGCACCACATTCGCGGATAATGACTTTAGCAATATCTTTCTCATATAATGAAAATATTCCTGCTTCATAGGTGGTGTCATCTTGATCAACTTCTACAACTTCTTTCAGGAATAGTTTAACAGCATCATATTCTTCTTGTATTGCCGTTAAAATAACTACTGTTGGAAGTGATTCTATTGCATTTAATTCGCTTTCTTTTTGTTGTACCATAGGTTTATATTGTGATGATAGTGGTAGAATCGGACTAGGACGGAGTGATTCCCACCAGCTTAGTTTCACTAAAGATTTAGAAATTTCATAAGCCAACGTGAATGACATATAGTAACTTGATTTATCATAAATATTACGTGCTGTGGTTGTGAAATTTCTATTTAGAATAATAGTGCCAAGCCTATGAGATTCATTTTCCGTGATTTGTGAACTATAGTAGTAGATATAATCACTAAGAAATTTTTCTGGTAGATTAGAGAAACTCTCGAAAACCTTTAACACTGGCTCAATATTATTCCTGTTTTTATTTAGGAATGATGTGATATACAATGCAGATGTAAGACGATCGGTTAAAATCTGCTCTATTGAGTCACCATCAATTTCGTCTTTGAGCAACCTCTCTAATATTGTGTCGGCTGTTGCATCAATAAACATATCCCTAGAACTAATTGGTATGTATTCCCAAACTTCATTGCGACTGGTATAGTCTGAAATATTTGAATAAGTTGTGTGTGAAATATGTTCAAAAACTATGTCATCTACTTTTTTGCCTTGCAATATTAAATCAAAAGCACTGAAAACAATCGCTTGTTCTTTGCCCTTAATACCATAATTAAATACTTGCTTTTCGTTGAGAACAGCTGTCCAAATATTTAACCAACAAGAAACTTGTAAATCAAGGGTTTTTAAAAGAGTCTCACTTTTAATTATTCTTTTTGTCAGTTCTAGAATTAGTTTCTCGTTACACGAATCAAGAGTAATGGCTAAGACTCCATTATCTGAAATTTCTTTTAGGATCAAGTTCATACCTATTGAATCCTCAAAACTTAACGAATTCTCTAAAATTAATTGCCTTTTAACGGCTTCTTCAGTTTTGTAGAGTTTCAATAAAATTTCTGCATGCATCAAATACCATTTCCTTTTTTGTGACTCAAGCAAAAAAATATTTCCTATTTCAGCTGGTACTTCTTTTGGCAAATATTGAATTAGAATTGCTTCTGAGTCTTTAAGAGAAGGTATAATTGATAAGATAGTTTTGGAGCAATCTTTAGAGAAGAGTAAGAGTTTCCATATTGATTTCTGAATAATATCTTCCGTGTTTGAGATGTTCCTTTTTAAGGATTCAACTATGGTTTTATGCCACCAAGTTTTGCTTGTTTCATTTACAGCAATGATGGAAATTTCAGAAAGCATTTCAATATGCTTAAACTGGGAATCTTTAATGGTCTTTTCAATAATTGAATTTACAAGGTTTCTACCATTTTCTTCCCCTTGTGCAAAGGAGTTCCATGAGATATTTCTTAGTCCTTTCACATTCAACTCTAGTCCATTTAAAATCAAATTTTTATATTTTTCGAGATATTTTTGTTTTATTATTAATCCACTATTCTTATTGGGTGAAAGCTTTGATAGCATTCTGATGTCGCCCCTTAAAATATCAGTGTTATTCAATTCATTTATTTTAGTGTAATTGGAAAATAGTGAATCACATTGACGAGCAACTTGTAGACTATTTATATTTACATCAAGTTCTTTAATAAATATTTGAAACGGGTTTTCTTTTGAATGGCCTAGAAACAAGGCTTCTGAATGTGAAGTTATTTCTATTAAAACTTTATCTGTGTCATTAATTATACTGTGCGTCCCCCATTTTGGCAACAATTCTTTCTGAATTGAAACAATGGTTATATCATCCGAACCTTCTATGTCTTTGGGTGAAAAACTGGCTCTGTACTTAAGTTGTTCTCTAAATCCATCGATAGGAGAATTCCATAAACGCTGAAGTATTTCCTCAAAGGAGTCTAAATCACCTGTAAACAGAATAGGTAAATCACCCTTAATGAATGATGAAAGAGTTTTTTGGACATAAATTGGTTGTCTATTTTCATAAGTGTGATCAGAATTTACAACGTTAAGTTCTACAGGCTCCAAATTGGTTCTATCAAACGGAACTTCAGATATCAAAAGACTTAGGATACTTTTTAAGTCATTAAGGTTTTTAAGTGATGATATTTCCGTAATTAAAACATGTGTTAGAACCATGCCAGAGCGACTAGCTTGCGGATCAGGAAAGGTTTTAGTAAAAACGTAATATTTCTTAAAATCTGAACCTGAGAGATATGGTTTAAGAGTAACGCCAGGTGATAGTGAACCGGGTCTATCCGTAAATCTGATTAAGAATGAAGTTAGTTCAGAATCATCAATAGTTTGATGAATTTTGGAATGAGCTTTGTTGACTTCACCATAAAAGGCTTGATGGATAATAATGTTACTCATGCCCTATAAAATCCCAAATTAAACTTGTTAAATCCTCATTTCGGCTTCCACCTTTATCAACGAAATATCCAAAATTTATAGGTTCCTTATCCATGAAGTCATCATCAGGGTCATCTGAAAGTGATTTTTCTGTTGATGATAAGCCTATAATTGAAAGTGATTCATTTTGCCAGTTATTATTCAAGAAATCAAATAACATAGGAAGCCTCTCTTGAAGTAAAGTTGAAGGAACCTGATCTTCAGGAAGGTCTAGTTCATCCCAGCAGGATAAAACCACGGTTAAGTTAGGCTCAACAATTGGAGAGAATCTTGAAAGTCCTTTTATATATGCTAATGTTTGAATTAATTCTACATAGAAGGCCGCTTCTGATATCTTTACGGGAGGCGGTTGACTATTCCTTTTTTGAATTTCTTCCGCACTTGGAATTCCTTTATTCACGATATCCTCAAGAGTAGTTAGTTCGTTAAGTCGAATGAACAATACCCATGATGTACTATTTTCAATATAGTCTAGCCATAAATCATTGACCTTTCTATTATCTACAATTGAGGTGATTTGTTCACCTGCATAGTCTGGAAAAGCCAATTTAACCTCAGAGTTTTTTTCATCTGTGATTTTCAGTTCAATACTTCGGTTGGCACTAGCTTCTGTATGTGCGGCTCTTTTTCCATTATAAATGTTTTTTAATCCGTCTTCAAAAATTGATAAATCAGAAGGGCGGTTTTGAGGATCAATTTTAAATTCGAACTGACGACTGTTTATACGTTCGTACAATTGAATACCAAAATGAGTCTTACCTGTATTTGGACCTCCAATTATCAAAATATTATGTTTTTCCATATCATTCATTGATAGTGCGTTTTGAAAGAAACATATCCTCGGGTTTGGCTACTGAAATTTTTGGAAGTGTATTGTGATTTTGTTCCATTACCTCCATAATCCAGTTAACTGATTCCAAAATAGCCTTATGAAATTTCCCTTTATCGCCTTCTTGAACGCTAGTTTCAAATTGATTGAAGTGACTAAATGGTGTAGCTTCTATATGTGTGACAATTTGTTCTTTAGTCTGGTGAGTTAACTCTAAATCTGATTTAGACCATATTAGACCAATTGGTCGATCGGTGATGTTTTCAATTAGCCGATCCGCAACTTGTTTAAGTTGTCGTTTGGCATTACCTCTTTGACTACCAGAAAGCATATCATTGTCTGCAAAAAGTAAAAAACCGTCGCAGTTTTCATATATCCACTGAGCACCTATCGCATTTTCGCTATTTACATTATTGCTCCAGTGATCAAACCATTCGCCAGGCGCATCTGTGAAAATTAGGTCTATATTTTTGCCTGCTTTATTTTTTAAGGTTAAATGGAGTAACCCTGGAACTCTCCCTGAGTTATTGGTGGTATGGTCTGGGAACTGAATTTCTGCATTACTTTTCCAACTCAGATACCATGCAATATCTTCCCAGCCGTTGAGTGTAAGGGAACCAGAAAAACTGTATTCACCTATTTTAGCACCCTGTCTAATAAGACAGTATAGTGTGGCTAAAAAAGTAGTTTTCCCAGCACTTGCAACTCCTGTAACCCCTATAAAAATTGGCTTTCTGGATGCTGTCAAAAAATTAAGATCATTAAGCCCCATTGTATTTCCTGTCCAAGAGATTCTATGTCCTTCATCATCTAATGCTTGTTTGTCTTCCTTTTTAGGAGCTCCCTTTTTACCATAGAATTTGCAATCTGAAAGATTTATGCATCCTTCAATATTGCATCCACTGTCCTCAGGATAACACTTAGGTTGTGAGCAATTTCCAGCCATATTACTTAGAACTTAGTCTTTTGGTGAGTAAATCATGGAAAATTGCGACAGATAAATCTTCAATAGAAATCTCATCACCTTCCTTAATTCCTGTTCTTTCAGTAAAGTCTTTGAGTTTAGCCTTATTATTTAGGAAGAGAACAATGAAATCAGTTAAACTAATTCTTCCATCTGATTCATTAATTTCGGGCAAAAGGTTGGTTATTTCAGATTTGGTTGAATCTTCTGTTAAGGAGTTAAAAAAGTCCTTAAACTTTATTTTTTCACCTTTTTTTTCAATTAAAATTAACAAGGTATCTCTCAAAAGATAGTCTACACTTATTGGAGTTATTTTAGCAACCTGCTCGTTTAGGTCACTTCCCATTATAATTGGAAGAATAGGCTGTGAAACTTCTCGATAGCTTTTCCTGAGTGCTGGAGAATAAAGCGTCTCCTTCCACCAAAGTAACTTACTTCTGCGTTCAACAGCTAGAATAGAAGCAAATGAGGCTTTTAAACTCTCATCTAAGGACTTTTTAAATGAAGTGAAGAATTTGTTTATTGGATCTTCAAGGGTTGCAGGAGCTACTGATTTATTTAATTCAGATAATGCAGAATCAATGGAACTAGCTATTGCATTGCTAGAAGTGGCCGCAAAGTGTGGACCCCAAGCAGAGTTTCCTCCATGATTTGAACCATGACCATTTGGCTCATTCTTAATTGCCTTAAGCATTCCAGCATTAAGATTTTCTTTATCAATTTTAGCACTGCCAAATTTTAAGTCATTTATCTTTAAAGCTCCCAGTTTTAGTTTGGGTTCTTCTTCAATCAACGACCATTCTTCAATGGCATGGCTTTCTGCCATTTCTCCTAATTCAGTTAAGAGAGTATGGACAATATCCTTTTCCTTACCCAGTTTTGTATAAGGATAGAAATTTGCAGACGTCAAGTATATAATTCGTGCAGCAACAGGATCCTCACTTCCTATTTGCATTAAAGCATTTAAAATAACACCCCTGTGAATATTCCTAGGCATATCGGGATATTTACCTCTAAGAGCCGTCCAATATTTAGTTACAATTTCTTCAACATCATTTAGAATTGGTTCTTTATCCGAAATATTTGGGTCGAGTGCCACCAGAGAATACCTTGGTAATAGGGAGTAATTCTTTTGTAAATACTTCACTAGGGTTGCAACAGATTGTTGAAGCCATTTTAGCCTTTCGTCACTATCGCCAATATCAAATAGGCCAGATTTTAGAGTTGACTGCAAGAAATTATCGTCCATAATTATATTCTTTAAATGTTATTATTTGTTTTAAAGCGTTGTCAAAATTTGGTTCTTTTTTACTTCGTTTATATATTTTTTAGTTGGTCACATAAATTATAATGTGGCTTTTTTTTATAAATCCACACTTTTAACCATGAAGATAGTAATTCCATTATTACTTGTTAGTTTAATTTTCATAATTATTATCCTTCAAGGCAAATTAAGAAATTGAAACTTATTATTATTACGGTTTTCCTCATTAAAGAAGTCTTTTACTAACTTTTTTATATAAGTTTTCAATCTAACAATATTTAGAATATCAAAAAACAGGTAGAAATACCTGTTTTCTAACTTGCTTATTAGCAATATAATAATAGTATGAAATCTTATATAAGTAGAAGTACGGCTTTACCTTACTTTTGGGAAAGACAATACTTAATTGGATGAAAATTATCAATCAGTTCATGTAAATTTTCAAGATCATCCTGTACCTAACGCTCCGCTAGAGAGTTTAACTCAAGTAAAAAAAAATCATTTACGAAAGTATATGATTGCTCTAAATAAAAATTCTCCAAGAACAATAAAAAGGAAAGTTGCTTCAATTAAAGCATATTATAATTTTTTAGAATTTGAAGAAGTAATAATCGATACACCTTTTAGGAAGATTAAATTAAATATAAAAATTGAGAAGTTGCTCGGCAGTAGTCAAGGTCATTTACAGTTTAAAAACACAGAAAAAGGATTCGTTAAGTTTCTACAGATTTTAAATGATACTCCTTTAGTTGTCATGGAAACAACAGGTTATTATCATTACAGATTAGCGCAGTTTTTACACAAGAAAGAACAAATAGTCTCGGTTGTCAATCCATTGTCAGTAAAGCATTTCATTCAAATGAAATTAGCCAAAGTAAAGACAGATAAAAGTGATGCCAAAGCAATTTGTGAGTATGGATTAACTCAAGAAGTTCCGCTTTATAATGCACTAACCGATGTACAAAGTGAATGCTTACAATTGTTCCGATTAATGGATAATTTTATAAAGAAACGTACCGCTACCAAGAACAAGCTGCATGGAGAAGAAGTTTTAGGAATACCATCAAAATATGTGTATCGTTCATTAAAAAGAGATAAAAAGCACTTAGATAAAGAGTTAAAAGGTATTGAAGAAAAGCTTCTTTCTTTAGTAAAACAAGATCAGCAACAACAACTTACTTTATTACAAAGCATACCAGGTTTAGGGCTTAAAACAGCCTTGTTTTTAATTGTAGTTACTGATGGTTTTAAGAAGTTTGAGACAGCATCACAATTGTGTAGTTATGTTTGAATAACTCCTACAATAAGAGAATCTGGAAGTAGTGTTCGAGGTAGGGCAAGAATAAGTAAAGTTGGTAATAAAAAGTTAAGGAATTTACTTTTTTTATGTTCTTTTACAGCTTGTAAACACAACAAAGGTTGTAGAGAGATTTATGAGCGAATTGTAAATAAAGGCAAGAGTAAGAAATTAGCCTTGATAGCAGTTTCTAATAAATTACTAAAACAAAGTTTTGCAATTGCAAAATCAGGAAACCCTTATGATGCAAGTTTTGTTTCAGTATTGAAAGTTAAGTAGTAAAATCTTCCATAAAAAAATAAGAAAAAAAGCTTAAAAGGAGTTTTTAAGCTTAGAATACTAGTGAACAAAATTAATGAAGAAAATAGTTGTTTTTTAACTCAGTTCTTTGTTAGAGAATTGGTGCCGGAATCCGTGTTTTAACCAAAATATTTGTTAGATAAAAAGTAAAAAATTACAGTTATGGAACTCGATTATCGAAATTGAACAAGGTGCGAAATAACCATAAATAGATGACAACCTTAGTGTTATGTAAAAATAATATTTGTTTTTCTATATAAAAATCACTAAATTCACAAAGTTTTAAGATTTATTTGATTGTATTTTTGTATAATTGCGCTCAAATTATTAATTCTAACCTTTATTGCATTTGGCAAAAAGGCAACAATTTGTGTATAATAAGATTAAAGAAATATAAAATAGGTGCCATATATACTTCATTAGTATATATGGCACCTTGTTTGTTTAATTAAAAAACTAAATATGGAAGATTTATTAAATAAAGAAGTAATTGATTTTGCTGAAAAAAGTATGGAAGAAATCAACTCTGAATTGGACATGAATTATTGTAATCAACACAATATTGTATTTACCAATAATGAATTAGATACATCTAAATTAGAACTCTTTTCTAGAGAAGCAACAGACGAAGCTTATAAAGTCTTGTACCCTGACTTTGAGAAAAACGAATAAGTTAAAAACTCTATAGAAAAGATTTGAGTAGCAATTTTGAAGAATTAAAAGAGCCTTTAAAACCTGAAGACAAGAGAAAACAGGAGTTTGAAAGAGCCATTGAAATTTTTAGTTTAAAACATTTCAAAAGAACAGGGACAAAATTAAATACTATTAATTTTGCAAGTGCGAAAATCACTAGATTATACTTTGATTGGTTAAAAACCAATGTTAAACCATTTGTGCCGAAACGCATTAACAAATATAAAATTGCATCATTGGCTGAACTTTGTATTGTCAAAGTTCAGCCTTTTTATATAGAAAACAATGAAAATATGACTCGTAAAATAAATGCTGAGTTTGCTTTTTTTGTGACTGTATCCTTGATTATTGGGATATCTAAACACACTTTCAATTTTGATAAAGGCTCTTCTATAAAACGAGTAGAAGATATCTTTGACATTTCTAAAACTCAAAGAATTCAGTGGCTTGAAGCTAAAAACCCAAATGAATTCCCCGTTTTTAGCAATGGACTTGGCTTATTTCTTCTTTTTGAATTATATGCTTTGAGGTTTCAAGCAATACAAATATAGAAACCTTACTTTTTTAAAAGTATTCGCCTAGAAATAACTCAAGGCGAGTATTCTTCCAACAAGTCGAAACGGAAAATTCACTTTCTGAATCTTGCAAGATTGCAAGTTCCTACAAACTATTCATTTCATTACTGTTTTATAAACTTGCTATCTTGCCAAAGGAAGACCTTTGGAATCCCTAAACATAAAAACTCATTTCATTGATATGGGTTTTTTACCATATCAAATGAGACTATCCTCTTCTAAAAAACATTGATAATCGGTCTTTAAGAGGTAAATCTTTTAAAAGCTTATATATTTCTGGAAATCTTCTTTTGGCATAACGAGGGATTTTGCTTTCATAGATTTCAACTTCATATTTTTGCTGACTATCTTTTATTAAAGTAAACATATTTTGTGCTGACTTATTCTCAGAGGAATTATCAATCAATAACACGCGATCAAATAATTTGAAGTTTAAATTGAGATTTTTATACCCTTCTCTCCATTTATAATCTATTATATCTTTTGGGATGTGATGCCCATTACTTTGGGTGCGATAGAAAACCCTTCTTTTAGCTAAATCTAAAGACTCTAAACAATAAAAATGGAGTTCTAAATGATAACCCAATTGTTTTGCTTTCTCTGCCCAAAAAATAGGATGATTATCGAAATTAGTTTCATAACAGAAGTTTTTTCCATTTGAAAAAGCTCCTTTAATGGAGCTTTCAAATTCTTTTATAGTTAAGTTTTAGCCATTTTCTGTCTTAGGTCGCTATCAGACATAGATGTATAATTTTCCTTAAATCTCTTATCAAAATCAAAAGGAACTAATTCACTAGTGTAATTCTTAGAGAATGTTGATTTTCCCGAACCATTACATCCAGCAATTATTATTAAATAGGGTTTAGGCAACTAAGTTGTGCTTTTTGCGTAGAAGTAAGAACTTGTTCTTTGTTCTCTTTAAGATGTTCTTCATATGCTTTTTTATTTTTATCAAGATGAGGTAGCACATCCTTTGTATAAGTTTCTTGTGCTTCAATCAAATGTTTTTCATAGGAAATTCCTACGGTAAACTTTTTTTGTCCTTTGTTTTTCATTGGTACAAAAGTATAAAATTAATATTAAATGAGATTCATTAATAATGATATCACTAAAAATAACGAATTCACCCTTTACAAATTAGAGATAATTACATTTAAAAAACAACGCAAGCAATAAAAATAATTAACATCTTTTTAACAAATTCAAACAGGATATATTATAGAAACTGATTAAAGAAAAATCATATTTCTAATTCTTTGCCTTTAGACTGTCGTGCCCTTAAAAGAGTAAGTAGATCAAGTCGTTCTTGCTCTTTTGTTAATTGTTTCAAATGTTGTTTTCCTACACCAAGAGTTGTAAATCTAAATTTTCTGTTTCCAAACCAAAGCCCTGTTAGTTTCCCGTTTCTTGAATAAGGTGTTATTAAATTTTCTTCTAACCTTTGAGATAACTCTTCCAAAGATTTACATGTATTTGCTATTTGTATTACCTTTCTGGAAAGCTGTCCCTTTTCAGAGACAACACCTCGAATTTTCATGTGTTGTTCCTTTTGAGTCAATTTCAGGACAAGGCTTTTTTTTTGGAATGATTTACAATGGAATGTGATAATTCGGGAAATAGTTGTTGTTGAAATTCTTGTAATTTAATTTTAAAAGCCTTGAACTCTTCCCTGCTTATCCTTGTCGAAACCCCACCAATACCTACACCTGAAATGACAAAGTGGATATGTGGTGCTTTGTCATAATGTACTGTACAAATTCCCAGTGATTTTGGTGAGCGATGCTTTAAATAATATTTTGCAATAGTCTTTAAAACATCTCTTGTTAAATACTGATTACTCTTTGGAGAAAAACTAATGATTTCATGGCGAAGTACCGTTCTTTTAGCGTGTCTAAAAGTTCTATTGTTATCGTTTTCTTTAAAAGCATTTACCCATTTATCGGAATGATAACCTTGAACAAACTGTTTTAGAACGAGTTGTTCTCTTTTTTGTTCTATGTCTTGCATTTTATCAGGGTTAAGTACATATTCTATCAACTTTTTAATTGATGATTTATGAGTACTTGTATGAGATATAGCTTTTACAATCATATTCGTTTCTATTGCATTTGTTCCAGTAGACTCAAAAGGACTTTTACATCTACTGGTTCTTTTTCATAAACGGCCACTTCAATGATATCTGTCATTTGTAATAGTAGTAACCGCTGTTCATTTGTTTTAAGACTGAATGATTTTTTTAATTGTTGTAAGATTCCCTGTCGAATCAAAGTTGTTACTTTTATGTTTTTCTCTTTTGCTAGCTTAGAGAATGTACTAAACTGTTTTTTTGAAATCCGAAAACTAATCTGGATGTACTCTTGCCGATATGTTTTATAATACTGAGCTGAGTACATTTTTCGGTACTCTTTTTTTGCCTGTTTAATTTGCTCGTTTGTTGGCTGTGGTATTGTCGAGAATACATCATCCAAATAATCATGTAGACTATTGTATCTCATTCTCCTTTTGACTTGATAATTCTTTGTCATTGTATTTTGAAAGATCTAAATACTGTACTTCAAAATTTAAATGAATTTCTTCTACTTCAGTAGGAGTCTCCATGTTCATATACCCTACAAGTTTTTGTTGTTTGTAATACGGGGTAACCTTGCAACGAAGAGGACGCATGCCACTTGGTATCACAAGGATCGTGTCTTTTGACATTGTGCGGATTTCATCACTTGTCATTAAACTTCTCTTTCTTTTAATACCTTTGTCGTCTTGGTACTCATAAGTACCTAGTGTTTTTTCAAGATGAATACTCTCATCGGTAAGCCCTGTGAAATACACCTTCACATTTGCATTGTTTAGAATCGTTTTTGCATTATATGACCCATAATTGTTATACAATTGGTTTTCACTCTGAAGTACTCCTAAAATGGGAATTTTAAACTTTCTAGCATTTGAAATGATATTAGAAAGGTTTGGTAAATGTAGGCTTGAGAGTTCATCAATTAAGACAAAAATATCGTCATCTTCTTGTTTTGGCAATTCATTAAATACATGAGAAAAGAACTGTTCAAATAGAATTGATAGAATAGTGGAATAATAATTCATATCACCTAGTGGGCACCGTAAAAATACGACTGTTTTTTCTCTACGAAAATCATCAAAATTAAAGGTGTCAATACTTGTTAAATCACTCAATGTTTTATCATTTCCTATAAAAGATAAGCTCGCCTGTGCTGAAGAAATAATTGAGGCTCTCGTATTTTCTGAGTTCCCCATCAGCGATTTGTATTTTCTCCATAAGTATTCCGGTGCTTTATCGGCAAAGAGTGCATCAATATCTTTAGGTTCTGCCTGTAATAACTCCAGTAATCGAAAAACATTAGCAAGATTTTGATTCACCTTAGGAGCTGTTTCTAATAAGAAATTAATAAACAACCCTATGAGTTCAGTTGACTTTAATGACCAGAAATCTCCTTCTGATTTTGAGCTTGAGCGTACAAGCATCTGAGCAATCTTATTCACATCTGCATTGTTTTTAATTCTTCGAAGAGGATTGTAGTACAATGAATGTTCTTTATTTCCAAAGTCCAAAACTTTTACTTTAAATCCTTTTGAGAGAAGATAATTTTTGGTTTGTATAAGCTCCCCAGAGGGGTCGCTTATAAGCATTGAAGATTCAATATTAAAGATACTAGGATAAATGACAGAGGTTGTCTTGCCTCCTCCAGAGGGAGATATAATAACCATATTGTTTCTTGATTGCTGAACTGATAAGTGTTTCTTTCCCGTTACAGAAAAACCTTTATTTTTGGCAGATATTAGTTTTGAGGGTCTTTCAAAACTAGCCTCAAGACTATGGTTTTTTCCAATTAATGCTTGTAAAACGCTATCCAAGAATTCTCCCATTCTCTCCATAGCTACTATAGGTAAATCTTTTAATTTCATTTTTGTAATAGTTTTTTAAATGCGTTATTGAATACTTGTAAAAACAATTCTGTTCCACGGGTTAAGATGTATAGACAGATAAGCACGATTTTCCATAGGAAGCCTAATAATATTTTAAGTGTTTTCATCTTTTAGAGCTTTATTGAATTATCTATTCCAATAGTTATTTTAAGACCAGAATTTTTGAATAATTCTTGATATACTTCTGTCATTTTTTCAAACAAACGATTGTTGTGAACATTATTTGGATAATAGATAATATAGAGTTCCACATCATTTAGTTTGGGGACAACAAGCTTGGAGGAAAGTTCTTTAGCAACATCCTTCGGGTTTGTAAGTAATCTTGATTGCGACTTTTCTTGATATACATTCAATGCATCTGAAGCTTCTAGAATATCGCTGTAGAGTAGTAATACTTTACGGGTACTTCCTATTTCTTGTATTTTTTGCAGCTGAGTTATCAGAGGCTTTATAATACTTGAGTTGTCATAAATTCTTGTCTTCTCGCTCTGGACTGATAGCAAAGACTCTATTTGCTTATAAAAAGTGTCTTTCAGCATTTTTCGTTTGAGTGAATTCTCTAAACGTTCAGAAGCAGGCAACTCAATTTGATAAGCTTCATTAATACTCGCATCAGTAATTGTTAGATAGCGAAACACTTTTTTTCCGCTAGAAAACCGAAGATCTTTAAAAAAAGAGTTGATATGGCGTGACTTTGGACTCGGAATCAAGCTGTCGGTCTTATCTGCCATTACAACGAGCGTTATTGACTCCTGAGGCGCATTCGTACAAGTCCAAAAAAATGGAAGCAGGACAAGGCATTTAAGTAGGTTTTTCATATCGCTGGGAATTTATCGTTGATATTTTGGTAATTTAATTTTAGCTTTGGTAGGTCCTTGTCTATATCTCCAGTAAAAAGAACACCACATGTTCCATTAGTTTTTAAATACAATTCCATCTTAAAAAGCTCAAAACAACCTCTCATTTTTGTTACAATTTCATCTTCGGTTTGTTTACCAAGTCGCAGAATTTCGTAACGCAGGGTGAGTTTCTCACGAAGCTCTGGTTGAAGTGCAGCTTGTCTTTGGTGCAAGTCCTCAAGTTCTTGTTCCGCTTTTTGAAGCTCTATCAAATCATTGCGGTATTTCTTATAGGCAAGTATCATTTTATGACTTGGTTTAAAAGCCCAAATAATCCAACATGAAATTGTATAAGCAAAGGCATTTATAATGGTAAATACCCACGGACTGGTAGTATATACTTCTACCATTTGAGGATTCAATGCAATGGTGTACTGAATACGCATCAATGAGAAAAAATAGAAAACGACAAGTATGGGAATTAAGAAAAAGAAAAAGAGAAGTAGTTCTCTCTTTGGATTGTTATTTCCGTATTTCTTAATCTTTCCAGGAATGAAATGGGCGTACCAGTAGACAATGATTCCTGTTAAAAAAGCCAAGCCAAAACTAGAGATTCTATTGCCTCCTAAACTATCAAGGGAATCAAAATTACTAATCAGTTCCATAGTTGCAATAAGGATAAGCAAAGGAATAAAGAGCCAAAACCATTTTCTTATTTCTGGAAGGTATTTCTTTGGGGTATCATCAAATTTCCCTTTTAACGGAACAATCTTGTTCTGCACATCGGATATTTGTCTTTCAATATCAACTTGCTCATCTTGAGTATCAGAGATATGTGCCTGACCTTTCAGTTTTTGAACATCTCCCGTTAAATTTCCATCGGTATAATCAACTAAATGTTGATAGTCAGAAGTAAGCGCTCCAATAAAGTCTGAAACCTTAGCCTTTTTTGGTAAGCTATTGAAATTCAATACTGAAAGCTTTGTAGCTGTTCTTAGGTGTTCCTCACGATAAGCAACATCTTGCTTATTAATATACTCTGATAATTCTATGTCTATCAATCGAGTAATTTTTTCTTGTTGAGTGGTTTTTCTTTTCATGGTTTTACGTATTTGATTGTTGGTGGATAAATAATTTAAATCGACATAGTTCTATTTCACAGGGTAGTTCTGTACCTTTACTAATCTTAAATAGTTGTAAAATTTCATCTTCTGTGTAGCTTCCTTCTTGATAAGGAACTAGTACGTGTTCATTGGTCTTATAGTTATGATAAGCATCACAGTCTTTTTGCCTGTAGGTTTGTACATAACTATGATTCAATAAATATTTTCTTACACTCCTAAAAGAGTAGCTTTTATTATTTTTCATTTTGAATATTTTTAAGTTTAAGAATAGAAAGGCGCTTCTCAAAAAGAGAAGCGCCTGCTTACATTTATGTCTGCAATTGTTTTTGTAACCATAAGAAACTGTCATTTTGATTATCAAGAGAAAGAGCTCTATTTGTTATTGTTCTTGCCTTTTCAAGTAACCAAGGTTTACGTTCTTGATCCCAAACTAATTTTGATAATTGAAATTTCACAAAAGCTCTTGAGTAGAATAACCTTGGGTCTGTAATCTTTACTTTATGCTCATAGGCCTGTTTGAACATATCATCAAAAAAATCATTTGAGTTCTCTAATTTTTCTAAATCGTTGTCTAGTTTGAAACAGTATAAGAAGTACCTTCCATTTAAGTATAGGTATTGAACCTTCTGTTTTGGACTTAATGAATTAGAATCTAGTTTCATTAATAATTCATGTCCTACTTTTCTGTAAGCAGACACTTTAATTAATAACTCAATTGCTTTTAGAGATTGTGTGTTCTCTTTGAAGTTTTGAGCAGGTTGCTCTTTGTTATTTGTTTTCATGATTCTGAAAATTTTAATTAAACATTAATTTTTTCAAAACCACTTTGAAGTAGCTTGACTTTATTTACTTAAAATGATATTAAGTAAAGTTAGTTCAGTTGGGAGTCCTAATCTCAATTGTACTAGTCAAGATGTCAAAGATGGTTTTTGATGTTGTTGGCGAGCCCGAATCATTTTCGGGCTTTTTTTATTACCCATTTTATCTCGATATCGCTACCGAAATATACTATCAACATATTGATATATAGAGTTTTAAAATCTTTTTGAACATCCTTTTATATATCCGTTTATCCGTATAAGCATCCGTTTTGTTAAAAAAGGTTATTTTTGAAACTATGAACGCGCCATATCAAACAAATTATTGGTTTGAAATTATTAGTAGTAATGATTTTAAAGAGACTTTTGGAAGTGGTCTTGGAAAATATTCTATTGCTACAAAATCATATAATGCTAGTACTTATTTTAAAGGCATTGCTGGTTTAAATGGAAAAAGAATTCTCGCTAATACAAGTAATTCTAATGTTGGAGATAACATAGGCAAAGGAAACCTTACTTTGATGAATGTAATTTCTATTTTATGCTTTTTATTTAAAAAAGAATCCAACTATGATATTGAAGAGATAAAAAGATTTTTATCCAATTTAAAACTTAAAGACAAAGAGATTGGAGTTGTTACAGGTTTTGATACTTTTATTGAAAATATTAGACCAGTACTTGAAGATGATTTCAAAAAATATAATTATTTAATTAACCCGAAAACGTGGAAGTTTGAAATTATCGAAATAAAGACTTCTCTAGAAAATATAAACTCTACCAAAATTAACTCTGAAACAATTTTCACTAAAATAAAAAAAGGTTTAAATAAACACCTTCTTTATATTGGTTACTTTTTTGGTTATTTATTTTCGTTTGTCCCGTTTGTTGTACTGCCCATAGCATCCATTGGAATTTATAAAACATATAACCAAGATTATTCTAAAAAAGTTAAACGAAAGAGATATTTTGCTTTTGGTGGAATGATTTTGTCTTTCATTATATTACAGGTTTTAATTACAAGAACTTTATTAGCACAAGATTTAGAAATAAATAGAAATTTAACTTCTATGCTTTATGGAGAATTCAATGGAGACCCATCTGATTCAGGATTAGGCTTTTTATCTGTAAATGATGATCTCTGTGAAATAGGTTGTGGAAGTTTGCTAGATAAAATAGACGTGCCTAAATTAAAATATGGAGAACAATATTATTTTAATGTTTTTTTAGATTTTCATAATAAAGGTAAAGGGAATATTCGAAATGCAATAGCAAAAATATCTTTTCTTAAAGGTGAAACTCTTTCAATTACTGGTACATTAATAGGAGATTACTTAAATCCAGTATTTGACACAGCTTATTTAACAAATCTTCCTGAAAATTATCAAATTATATTTGAAGGAGGGACTCTTAGTAATAAACATAATAGCAGAGATAATCAAGGGTGCTCAGGATACAGCTATGCTTTAGAGGTTGGCAAAGAAATAATAAATGAAGGTATTTCGCTAGATGTCTTAGATTCCAAACTTGGAGGTTGGTGTGACCAAGGTACTGTCTCTATTAAATTTTCCATACTGAACATCACTGAGCCAATAAAAAAACCTTAGCTTTTTTATCACTAAAACTTTATCAAAATATTTATAAGTCTCTATTTATTTCCTCACTAAACTTCCAAATAAAAATAAACCAAAGCCAGTGCAATAGCATCAAATGCTCCTGTGCTGTGATTTTCGTCATCCAATGTTTCCTTTTGGGTAATTCTAGTGTTTCCAATTTCGGAAACCACTCCATAATCTTTTTAGAGATTTTTTAGAAGGGCAGTTTTATCAATCCTTGATAAATATTCTTCTAAAGTAGAGATTTCTTGTCTTGGATAATAAGTTTCGTGTTTTATTCCTAATTTAAATTACTTAAAATAACTTTATATCTTACTTCAAATGATAAAAAAATACTGAATAATATTATTTGAATCAAATTTAAACCACAAAATAGTTAATATTTTGTCACTTTTAAAATAAAATAAAAAAAATTAAGTGACATTAAATGTTTTATTGTATATTTGTGGTAACTAACATTGAAAAAAACAAATAAAATGAAAACTGTGGACTCAAATTTTGGATTTAAGTTAAAAAAACGAAGAGAAGAAAAAAGATTATCACTGCAATCATTGGGTATTTCGGTTGGGTTATCAAAACAATCTATTTTTCGTTATGAAAATGGAGAGCAACTACCAAGTACTTCAATATTGTTGAAGTTAAGTGAGGAATTAAATGTTCTTCCTACATATTTTTTTGAGGATGATAATATTGAGATTGAAATTAATCAATTAAATTTTAGAGAGGAAGATTTAATCAATAAAAATAATTTTGATGTTGGTTTTGTCAAAACTATTTGTAAAAAGTATTTGCGTAATTTCTTAGAATTAGAAACAATATTAAAAATTAAAAATAATTATATTAACCCTTTAGAAGGATTAATAATTGAGAGTGAAAAAGATGTAGAAAAAGCCGCAAAGAAGTTAAGAAGAAAATGGAGGTTAGGTAATGCTCCTATTTCTGATGTAACTCAGCTTATTGAGGATAATGGAATCTATGTTATTGAGGTAGATATGAATAGTACTTTTTCAGGATTGAGTGGTTTAGCAAATGAAAATATTCCTTTAATTGTAATTAATTCAAATGTTAATGATAAAGCAAGAAAGAGATTTACTACAATTCACGAATTAGGTCATATTGTTTTAGACTTCGTCGAAGAATTGGATAACGATGCTATTGAAAAATATTGTGATCATTTTGCAGGTGCTATACTATTAGTTGATGATACTTTGGAAATGGAATTAGGTAAAAACCGAACAAAGATATCCTTGAGAGAGCTAAAAGCAATTAAAGAAAGATATGGAATATCAATTGGTGCAATCATTTTTAGAGCGAAATCTACAGGATTAATATCTAGAGAAACTTGTAATGATTGGTGGAGTTCATACAATGTTTGGCGTGATAATTCTGAAGAATTTGGAAAATATTTCAGCTCTGAAAAACCAACAGCGTTTGATAATTTGATTTTAAGAGGTATTAGTGAGCAAAAAATTACCTGGGGTAAAGCAGCAGAATTAAAAAACACGAAAATTGATTTATTGAAAAATCAATTTAAAAATGAACCAGCATTAATGGTAAGCTAATGGATTATGTAATTAATGACATAGAAGATATGATAATACAAAATAGATTTGGTTTGTTTTGTATTATCAGTAGTAAGTGTAATTCTATTTCATTGACTAATATAAAAATTAGTGATTTTAGTAAACTAAAAGAGTTTGATATTCAGCTACTTCAAAGTAATGGACTTACGGTGGTTGAAGTTGATATTGAAATGTTCTATTTTAAAAAAAGACACTCATTACTTGCTTTTGGAAAAGGAGATGTGAGTTCAATATATCAGGCTTTTATAACGAATTCCTGCTTAATAACATCAAATAGGTCGGTTTATAGTAAGTGTATTGAGCTATCAATACAAGTAATATACTTAGATGAATTTATGAAGTTAATATTTGGAGATTCTAGTAAATTAAAAAGAATTAATAAACTAAAACTAATATATAAGAGAAATATAAAAGATATAATATAGAAAAAGTCCAGTCAATTAAAAAGACCAGACTTTAATTTTTAACACAGAGAGTATCTGCGTTTGTGAATTGGAACACCAAACATACAATACTTCCTGAAATAAAAAAAATTAAGGCTACTTTTTTATACTGTTCATCGGATTTCAATCGACTCGGATTGTATCCAACATTAGAACTTTTTCTCTTCAATAAACCTTATCAGTGCTAAAAACAATGAAGTGGCGCTATTGAGTGAAATTAAAGTATTAACATTCTAAAATTTTAAGGATGATAAGTAAAAGTTATTACACAGTGTTTACTGGCAAAGACAGTCAGTATTATTTTAACCTGAAAGCAGGTAATCATGAAATTATTCTTCAGTCAGAAGGATATAAAAACAAGCAAAATGCTTTAGGTGGAATTTCATCTGTACAAAAAAATTGTATTGATGATGAAAATTACATTAGAAAAACAGCGAAAGATGGTTCGCCGTATTTTGTATTAGAAGCAAAAAACGGAGAACCAATTGGTAAAAGTGAAATGTATAGTTCAGAACAGATGAGAGATAATGGTATCGAATCTGTTAAGAAGAATGGAACTACTATTGTTATCAAAGGTGGCTCAAAGCATACGTTTCAAATTACCATAAATAAGAGTCCATATACCGTGGATAATAAAGAAATGTCAGGAGCTGAAATTTTAGCCTTAGCCAATTTATCTTCTAACCAGTACAGTTTATTTCTTGTAAAAGGAGTAAGCCAAGAAGAAATAAAAGCTACTGACACAGTGAAAATGAAAAATGGTTTATGTTTTCAAGCTATTATTAGTAATATTCAATTTGGATAAAATGATTCCTAGTGAATTATTAAAAGAGATAGCCGACCTTCAGAAGGTCGGCTATCAAATTGAAACGAGTTTAGTTGGCAGTAGAGTTTATGTAGTTTTTAAAGATTACATCTTGCCCTCTAGTTTTAATATGGAAAAAACAGATCTTTTGGTTTGGACAAATACAAATTACCCAAGTTGTGCATTTGATATGTTTTGGGTACATGAAAAATTGTTTTTATCTAATGGAGTAGTTCCACAAGCAGCACAGCATATAGAAAATCATTGTGGCATAAATTGGAGGAGATTTAGTATTCATCCATACCAAGTCAAACCTTGGAATCCATCAGAGGATAGTTTAGAAGGTTATATAAGTTATATTAATAAACGTCTAAATCAAGGAATATGAAGTGGAAAATTAAATTTAAAGAATGCTTATTCAATGAATTAAATACATATTTATTTAATTTAAGTCCAAAAGAAAATGGATGTTTCCTTTTGGCTAACACCAAAGGTAAAATCATATTTATTACAGATATTTTTTATCCTCAAGAAGATAGTTGGGTTAAAAGAGACAGAGATAGGTGTATTCCAAATTCAGCATATATTTCTTCTGCGTGTTTACAAGCAAATCATTTAAACAAAACTTTAATATTTGTTCATTCTCATCCTGAAGAACACCATCCTGCAACTTTTAGTTTTATAGATGATATTTCTAACGATAAAATGTTTGAAAATTTAAAAGATATTCTTAACCACTCTATTGGAAGTTTTGTCTTTAGTAATAAAGGAATACATGGTGTAGTTTTTTCAGATTCAAAAAAACAAAAAATTGAATCTTATTCAGTTTACGGAGAAACCATAAACTATATAATTGATGCTGGTCAAAAAACAAAAAGGTTAGACATTGAAGAGTTTGATAGACAGATTAGGTTTATGAAAAATAGTGGCATAGATGTTTTATCTAATATAAATATTGCTATTGTTGGGCTTGGAGGTATTGGTTCTCCTTTAGCCGTAATGTTGGCAAAAATGGGAGTTAAGAATTTGAGTTTTTATGATTTTGATAAAATTGAAGTGCATAATTTACCCAGAATTTACGGAGCAACAAAAAAGAGTATTGGAAAATACAAAGTAGATGTTGTTAAGAAACATATCAAATCTTTTAGTGATGATATTAAAATCAAAACTTATTATAAAGCTATAGATACACAAACTGATTTATCAATACATGATGTTGTTTTTGGGTGCTTAGATAATCACACAGCTAGAGATACTCTTAATAAAAACACTTTAGAAAATTCCATTTTATATGTAGATTCTGGTTGTGCAATTCCACTTGATGATAAAGAAGTGGTGCTTCAATCTGCAATTTCTACAAATGTTGTGATGAATGATAAACCTTGTTTATGGTGCACTAATACACTAAATGCAATGACAATTATGGAAGAAAGTTTAACACCTGAAGAATTAAAACAAAGACAGGATGATGGGTATGTACAAGGCGTTGAAAAAGCTCCAAGTGTAATAACATTAACGACAGCAGTTGCAACTTTTGCTATAAATAGATTCTTAAATATTTATAAAATACTAAAAGGTTCATATCCAACAAAAAGTATGTTTGATTTTAACAACAACATATATTTTGAGCCTAAATTAACTGTAAATAAAAAATGTAAATGTATTAATAATAATCCATTTACTTAATCTGATTAAGTATACATAGTAAAAGCATTTAAAACGAGTGCTTTTACTATCTATATATAAATACCCTAATGTTTTCCTTGATAAATTTATTTTACAAAAGGATATAGTAACAAATCAAAGAAGTTCTTTGAATAGCATTACATTTAATAAAAAAATATTAGCTTTTTATCACTAAAATTTATCTTATATATTCAATATTCTCCCTCTTTGATTTGTTGAATTCGTTTAGGAGATAGGGCTGAGTCCATAAAATACTTTTTCAGCTTGTGTTTATGTGTTTGCGAGTTGTTTATATTGTCACCAGCAGTAGAAACAAAATTAATTAAAGGTAGGTAGTTAGAAATTACTCAGTCAAATAATTATGCGACAACATCAACGCAAAACAATCCAGCACAGCCATCTGATAATGTTCAGCTCCCCACGGTAGTCGTTTATGTGGAGCTATTCTTTTTAACTGCGGATACCATTTGATAATAAGAGAAGCTATTTCAAATTTTGTACTTGCCTTGAAAGAAGAAAACACTTCTTTTATCTGTGAGCGAGAATAGGAGTGAACTTTTAAATTTTTAGCCTTAATTGTTTTTTTAATCATTTGAAGGAGTGTTCGCTGTCGTTTAGAAACTTTAGATTTATAATCTAGAAGCAACACTATTTCAGGTTTACAAAAGTCCATCAGTTTTTCTACTTTTTTTAGATACTTCGCTTTAGAGAACGGACGTATTTTATAAATCCCAAAATCAATAATTTTCTGAGGACTCTCACAGATTAAAAAACCAAGACCATAGGTGTTTGGATATAAAACCAGGATTAGCGGTTGTTTATTCTTTTTCATGATTATTTTCAGACACATCTTTTAAACAAGATATGGTGTTAAGCACCTCGTAGAGACTTGCAATTCGTTGTTCCATCTTTGGAGAAGTTACTTCTTCTTCCAAGCGAGTAATAAATTGTGTCAGCTTTTTAGATATCGAATCAATAGCTGTTAAAATATGTTGTCCAAATAATTCGGAGAGTGGTATCTTGGTAATAATATGGTATCCTAGTATGACTTGTAAGGTTGGTGTTTTGATTCCTCTTTCATATTTGGAAAGATTGGAAACATCCATCTCTAATAGATGGGCAACATCTTGAAGAGAAAGACTAGCATTTTTCCTTGCTTGTTTTAAATAATTGATAATATTCATTATGTTTTAAAGGACATAGGGGTTAGGATCCTATGTCTTTTAGTATACTATCGTTTGTTTGATTTCTTGAGCAGTCTAGCTTTTTGGTACTGGAGTACCAAAAAATTTCTCGGTCACTCAATGTTTGTAGATAAGATGTGCAAAAAGGTGATTCTATTAATTATTTTTTCTTTTTGTATTGTTTTCAATCTGTTCAAATCGTTGTTTATCTGTAATTTTTTGTAATTGTTGAGTTGTTTCTGCATTGCTTATTTTCTTTTTTGTAGGTGTTTGTTTTGTATAAGGTGGATAAGTAAACATGTTTACCAAGAGATCTACCATTGTTTTACGCTTTAAGCTTCTAAAATAGGGTGCATATGTGTAATAAATACGTTTCTTCCCTCTTCTGTCTTTAGGATGTCGCAACACTTTTTCATTATAATCTAGGGCAATTATTAACTCTTTGTAAACCAGTTCAGCAATTGCAATGGATATAGATTTGTGCGTTAATCCTGTTCTTTTGGAAAAGAACGGAATCGAAATCCAATCCTTGCGTTTACGTTTTTTTGTTTTAGGGTCAATCCAACCTAGGACTTGTCGTATCACAACTAGCAGTACTTTAAGCTGTGCTTGGTTTAAGAATGGTAAGTGATGGTCAAAAATTTCATTTGGTACTTGAGTGGAACGATAATAATACATGTACCTACTATGAATACTTCTCTAGAGAATAGACAGTGTAGCTTTTTGGTATTTAGAGATGAACATTATCATTAAGAGGATGAATAGCAATTTGAGAACGTAAATGCTCTGTGGTAGCAGAGAGGTAGATGGTAGTTGTTTTGATATCACTATGCCCCATCATTTTAGATAAACTATAGATATCACAACCTCCCTCTAGCATAAGTGTAGCAAAGGTGTGTCGCAACTTATGAATAGTAAACTGAAGTCCTGAAGCTTTTTTTAATTGATTGACCAGGAGTTTTAACCCAGAGCTTGTAAACCCACTATTGCGATTGGAAGAAGTAAAAAATTCAGGACAGGTCTTGTACAGTTTTTTACGCTCTAAAAGATACCGATTCAGACTTTGAGCCAATGTACAGCTCATTGGAATAATCCGGTCTTTGTTTCCTTTTCCAAGGCGGACAAAAATAGTGAGGTTCTCTAGATCAACATCGTTCAGTTTTAGGTTCAACAGTTCACTCTTGCGAAGTCCTGCAAATAGGAACATGGAAAACAACGCATGATTTCTGTATTTTAGGTATTTGTGCGTATATGGATAGTTATAGGCAAATTCTAATAAACGCAATGCTTCTTGTTTTTTAAGTTTAGTAGGCAAAGACTTTTCTATGATTGGCAGTTCTAAGTCCTTGGCGTAATTCTTTTCTAGATGACCATTTTTAATGCACCAACGAAAAAACACTAACAAGGTCATGTAGTAGGTTCTGTAGGTGGTAGCTTTCCAATTCTTAAGCATTCTTCCCTCTAAGAAGAACGTTTGTACGTTTTTCTCTGTTATGTCGCTTACAAGGGTAATTTTGGAAGCTCTTGCGTAATGTGAGATGTTCTGTCGGTAACGTCGTATCGTGTTTTTTGAAACCCCACGAATATAAGTTGAATAATGACAAAAATCTTCTAATAATAATTCGATGTTCATATATAGATTTATATAGGCAATCGCTATTACAAGAATATTTTTGGTATTCTGCCTCTGCCTCTGCCTCACTTCAGGAGTGGGTTCGAGACAGTTGTTTTTTGACTTACAAATCACAAGAATTCGTGAATTTATAAGGACTATCGGTGCGCATGCTAGGACTTGAACCTAGGACCTCATCATTATCAGGAATCCACCCATACTTCAATCCCTATATCTTGTTATTTCATAAGGGTTTTAGCCCTTTTTTGATAAAATAATATGTCTTTTTCAATGACCACCTCCCTACAGCGTATTCTTCTTTGTAATAGTGATACTTATCTATTAAAGCTTAATACCATTTTCATGTAGCAAAAAATGGTGAATTGATAAATGTATCGACATCTTTAGTCTAACATGATAATTCATGACAAACAAGAAATCTTTAATAAGAGAGTTTTTCAATAAACAGTCTTGAGTTTTCTGATTTAATAGAACGTAGGTACCTTTCAGTCATTAGAGTGGATGAATGTCCCAAAACATTCATGATGCTAATAATATCCGCATTTTGTTTGGCAAGTGTACAGGCGAATGTATGCCGAAAACGATGAATATGAAATTTCACTCCAGATAATCGTATATACTTATCTACCCAATGTTTTAAACCATGATCTGTGAATGCTCTGTCTTGTCTACTAGAGACAATCAAATGTTCACATTTTAACCGTCTTTTCTTACACAGCTTTAAATAGGATTTTAAGTTCATGAGTAGTGAATAGTGGAGTGGAATGAATCGACTCTTTCTTGATTTGGAAGTTTTACCATTGATAAATAAGGTTCGCTCTTCAAAATCTATATCATAGGTACGAAGCCCTAAGAGTTCTCCCCTACGGATTCCTGTATAGAGCAAAATGCTCACAATCACTAAATCACGTTTATACATAAATTCATCTTCTGAATTATTTAAGGCAATGGCTGAGATAATTTTTGATACTTCTGATTCATTTAAAGCCTTTTCATCTTCATAGGTCGGGTTGGGAGGTTTTACAATCTTTTTAGATAGAGAATATTTTTCTATATAATCATGTTCTTCCAACCATCTAAAAAACACCATCAGTTTATTGTAATAGGTACGAATGGTAGAAACTTTAAGTTCAATGCCATTACCCTTGGCTCTTTCCCCTAAACGTTTAAAGAACTCACTGACCATAAATGGCTTTATATCCTCGGGAGTTTCAACTTCAGGGATCAAATTTAAAAAATTGTTTAATACCTCTCTATACCCTATCATTGTCTTAGGACGTAATTTCTTGGAGTATTCACACTCTGTAAGATATCGTTCAAAGCAATTCCTTATTTTATTTGTTTGTTCAGCCATATTCTTATCAAACTATATCCGAAGCAAAAACCCAAGTCTTGCCTTTAGGTACAGGAAACCAGTGTGGCAGACTGTAAAAAAACCAGCCTAGGAATAAAATACAAACTATGATAGATAGTTCAAATTCCAATATTTCCTATTTTGCACAAGTAGATTTTAGGGACGATAATCGCCTATTCGGTATTAAGCAATTAGATCGTATGGTGGGAATGTACCTACTAGGAAAAACAGGGGCAGGAAAAACGAACGTTTTAGAGGTTCTACTACAGCAAGATTTTTATCATAATAGAGGCGTTTGTGTATTGGATGTCAATGGAGATTTGGTTAAAAAAATGAGAGAACAAATCCCAAAGCATCGGCAAAAGGATCTTATTTATTTAGATGCTTCTAATCCACATCAGGAATGGGGTTACAACCCCCTTAAAAAAGTAAGTTATCATCACAGGCATTTGATTGCCTCTCATATCATTGAAACTTTTCAGAAATTATGGGGACAACAGGCTTGGGGAGTTCGGCTAGAATTCATTCTTCGTAATGTGATATTAAGCTTGTTAGATTTACCCAAAACATCCTTTTCTGATATCACTAGAATTTTAACGGATGATGTCTTTAGAATGGGGTGCATGGAACATATTGTTTCTAAAGAAGTACAAGACTTTTGGAAACACCAATTCCCTAAGTTTTCTAAAGCGGATGTCCTGCCTGTGCTCAACAAGGTCGGAAGTTTTATGGCGATTCCTACGATAAAGAAAATACTAGTTGAGAACAAAAAACAATTGTCCATCAATCAGATTATCAATCAAGAGAAAATATTCTTGGTAAATCTATCCAAAGGAAGTTTGGGGGCTGATGCTTCTCATCTGTTAGGCTCCTTGCTTTTAAGTTCTTTGTCTTCTGCTGGATTTCATAGGGTGATGATTCCAGAGAAGAAACGTAAACCCTTTTTCATTTATCTTGATGAGTTCCATAATTTCACAACATTGTCGCTGGTCAATATGTTCTCTGAGCTTAGAAAATTTAGTATTGGTTTTGTAATTTCTCATCAATATTTAGGGCAAATTTCTCCAAAAATTAGAGATGCCGTACTTGGGAATGTCGCCAGTATCCTCTGTTTTCGTATTTCATATAATGATGCCAAGTATATGGCGCAAGAGTTCTATCCCACTTTTAAAGCCAATGATTTTATAAGTCTTGAAAACTATCATGTCTATTTACGGCTTTTGGTTGATGGTAAAATCTCACCTCCTTTCTCCGCTAAGACAATTCCTTTTGATTGGTTACAATTACCAAAAGGCTAGACTACATCAAATTATTGATTGCTTCATACTGATATGGAATAACCTTAAATTACATATCAAATGAAAACAAATACACTTTCTACCCAATTATTGGGTAGTTACGAAATAGAAATTCACTACAAACGCCCTTTGTTTAATAGTATGAAATCTATTAAAGGAATCGATGATGCAACAGCATGTTTCAAATCATTTATCCATCCATTACGTATGGATTTAAAAGAATTTTTTTTAGTAATGCTGCTAACCAATAGCAACCGATTGATTGGGTTTTCAGAAGTTGGGAGTGGAACCAGTACAGGTGTTATGGTCAATCTTAAAGAAATCTTTCAGTTAATCCTTAAAACCCATGCCACAGCTTTTATTGTTTGCCACAATCATCCTTCGGGGAAATTAATTATTTCTGAATCAGATAAAAAGCAAACTAAAAAACTACAACAAATCGCAAAAATCATGGAAGTAACTCTTTTAGACCATATCATTATCACTTCGGAGTCTTCTCTTTCTTTTTCTGGAGAAGGTATTCTTTAATTAGAAACTCCTAATTCATTATTACTCGCCCTAATCTTCTACCCTTTACAATGCCTAAAACCCCCATCACTTATTACGGCGGAAAAATCAATATGGTATCTACGATACTGCCATTAATTCCTAAACATAGGATATATACGGAAAGTTTTTTTGGAGGAGGCGCAATCTTCTTTGCAAAAGAACCATCCAAGGCGGAAGTAATCAATGACACCAATAACATGGTCGTAAACTTCTTTGAGGTGGTAAAAACAGATTTTGATAGACTCAAATTAAAAATTGAAGCTACCCTATTCTCAAGAGCCAGTTATACCGTTGCAAACATGATATACAAAATGCCACACTTGTTTGATAAAATACAACAAGCTTGGTCATTTTATATCGCTACCAACATGGGGTTTTCCTGTCAGATAGGTTCTTGGGGCTACGATAAGTATGGTAAACGAGTCAAAGCTTTTCAAAACAAAAAACTACTCTTTAATAAGGATATGTACAAACGTTTAGAAAATGCACAGATTGAGAATAATAATGCTTGCAAAGTAATCAGTAGTAGAGACACCGAAGATGCCTTTCATTATGTAGACCCACCATACATTGATGCTAATCAAGGGCATTATGGGGGCTATACTGAAAGCGATTACAAGCAATTGCTTGATACATTATCTAAACTCAAAGGAAAGTTTTTATTGAGTTCCTATCCTTCAAAATTATTGGATTCATATATCCAAAAAAACGGATGGCACACCAAAACTTTTGATAAGCCTTTATCTGCAAGAAAAGCGGTTGAAGGTAAATCGAGAGGACGAAAAATAGAAGTGTTAACAGCAAACTACTCGCTAAACGAGATTAAATAATACATCAAAATAGAATACTAATCTGTGCGATTCGCACTAAAAATTAAATACAAATGAATATTAAACAACGAAAATTAATACTCCACTTTTTAGAAATGTTGGAGAAACTAATGACGAATTCTTCAATGCCAAAATTGATTCCAGATTTGTCTGATTTACAAAATTTCTTAACAAGAGATGAACTGATTGAAATTGCTCTCTGGATATGTTTGGTTTGTGATAAGTCTTCACTTGCTAGAAAGAGTGATGCTAAACTTTTAAAACTTATTGGAAACAATCGTTTTATCCTATCCTATACGATCAAACAGTGGAAAGCAGGAATTACTGCAACACCTACCATGTCACAAGAAGAAGTGTATGAATTCTTTGACCATTTTCAGCTCGGTGCTCATTACTTACGTGATAAACCAGTAGAATATTGGGATGAATATGACCGAAGTAATTACTATTCCATTTTATTCAAACATGGAAAGACAAGAAGGGTGTTTGCCATATTCACTACTGATGTAGATGATAAGGACAAATATGCTGTAACTACAAAACCCTCTTTCTTTTTTGATACCAAACAAGAAGCAGAAATTGAACTGCTATCTATTATAGCTGAGAAAAAGTTTAAAAAAGAAGAGTTAAAGATTATGTCTTTATGGAAAATTAATTAAGTGTCGAGAATCGACAAACAATTTAATAATAACCCGTATCAAATAGATACACAAAACCCAAGTATTATGGAAACAAATAAAAAATCCTTAATGAAACATTTTGCAGCCGTTTTAAGAAAACGTGCTTTAGCAACAACAGAAATCAATGAGCCTGTGAACCCACAAATCTTAAAGTTCTTTACACGTAAAGACCTTATTCAGATTATTAACGATTCGCACAATGGTGCTATTCCTAAAGAACATAATCTTATGGAAATGGAAAACCAAGAATTACTTACCCTTATTGGGGATGATATGTTTATTATCTCATACATAACACGTAAGTGGTGCCGAGAGCCTCAAAAGGTAGATAAAGAAGTTTCTCAAATAGTAAAACTTCCTATGAACAAAAAACCTAAAAAGTAATTCTTATGAAAGATAACTATTTAGATTTCTTTGAGGATAAAGACAAAGCGATAGATCATGCATTATGGCTTAACTTTAAATACCGTATTGCCAATATTACATTTGGTGTTATTGCTGGACCTGATAACAATTGGGCGGTACTTGAAGAAGCTACTTCCAAGGAAATGGAAATGCCTTTTTTGAATGTTCTTCCGAATGATTACTCAAAAATGAGTTATCGAAACCTAAGACATATAAAAATGGATAGCAATCCTTTGCCTCATTTTGAAGAACTCTTTGGTGCTTTTTCTACGATGGATGGCGAACTACTGCGGTTTATTCTTCAAACTAAAATACCTCTCGAGAAAATTATCCGACATGAGTTGGCTAGTAGAGGGTTTGATAAAAATCATCGTTGGTGCGGATTTGATAAGGCTCAAAAGATTTGGCTTAAATAATTGAATATCAATTTAAAACATTTCATTACTATGGAATGTTTTTTTAAATTAGTAGCTCTAAAAAGAAAACTATGATTACTAAAAATTCTAAAATTTGGAAATATATTTCAAATCTTTTCCTATCGATTGACCAACTTGGAAATGCAATTGCTGGCGGTAACCCTGATAATACGATTTCTGCCAGAGTTGGTTACTACAATCATCATTATTACATTAGTAAGAAAGATGTGCCTTGGTATTGGTCTTTATTTGAAAAAATAATTGATGCGACTTTCCTTCCTGTTGATGGTAAAGATCATTGTCATGAAGCGTATCATAATGATGCAGGAGAAATTTTTGATAATCGAGTAACGGATGTTTTAATTACTATTGCTGCTGTAATTATTATTATAAGTTGTATACCTATAGCCTTAATTTTATATCTATCATCTGCAATACGGATTGTAAAAAGGAAAAAAATTGAACGTGATGATAATTTAAGAAAACGCTTCTTTTCTTCTACATCTCAATTGATCAGTTCACTCCAAGAAATCGAAGAACATGGTTTAGATTTTGATCTTCAGAAACCTAAACAAGAACTGAAAATACTTATTGAAAAAGTTGAAGACCTAAAAGAGAAATTTAAAATTTCTTAAATAACAAAAGCACTCAAATAATATTGAGTGCTCTTTAGCTACGCTATTTTCTTTTTATATCTACTCTATAAATCTAATGACTACTCCTTTAACATTTGCAAGGCCTTCTTGTAGGTTAATAATTGCATTACCTCCAATAGAAGCTGCTTTTTCTTTTAATGTTCGATAGATTTTCTTATCAGAACGAGATAAACCTACAACATATTTTGAAGTTGAAACAGTGCCAATTTCAATATATTTCCTTGTTGGTTGTTTAGAAATAAATACTTTAATGTCATCTGGGTTTGTTTTTGTAAAACTTTCTGTAGAAGTTTTGAGAATTGAGGATGTTTTACAAGCTTGGAAAGATGAAACTCCAATTAGTAGCGTACACGCTAAAAAAATCTTAAATACTGCTTTTTTCATAAAAATGGTTTTAATTGCCTTGACCCGAAAGACGTTGATTAATTATGAGTCAAGTCAAATATAGTAATAAAATCAATTGACACGACAATATTGTCGTGTTTGTTTTGTAAAATTACTTATACTTTCATTTACTTATAATAAGTACATTATTTATGAAGGAAAATGAAGTAGATTTATTTATTAATGATATTGGAAAGCGAATTCGTGAATTTCGTAAAAATCAAAAAATGACTCAATTAGATTTAGCCATAAAGTCTAATGTTGATGAACGTCAAATTCAGCGATTAGAATCTAGTCATACTTCAGCAACTCTTAAAACTTTATACAAAGTAATCAAAGGTTTAGAGACTGACTTTGAAACATTCTTTAAAGGAATATAAATTTAGATATTTTTAATTTAGTAGTATTTTTTATAGAATAGAATTAAATACAAATTCTTACATTTACTTTTACAAACATTAGACATCGTCCGTTTTTAGAACGTTTCCTTTATTTAACTTACTGGTTTTAAAATGTCAACTACAACTTGCTTTTTATAAGTACTAATTTGAAGCATTACATTACCGAGTAAGCTTGATTACAACCGCTTCTAAAGTATTTGAATCTTTAAATGCATTAATAACTACATCATGATAATTTTTCAATTCAGCTAAGAATTCGATTGAACCGTATTTACTAAAAACATCAAACATGGCAATAAGTAATTCTTCTATTGTGTGACCTCCATATTTTTTAACCAATTTATAGTGATCTGTAGATAATTTTTCCTTTCTGAGCATGACAAATGTAGGGCCAGATAATCTTATCCAAGTGACCATACACTCTCTATTATTCATTATCAAATTCCTTCCTTCGGGGTAAAATTTAATAAAAGAAGTAAGAAATTTTTGTCCATTTTCGCTTGTTGAAAGAACTCTTTTAAATTCACTTAGTCTTGGAATATCTTTAGCAATGAGAACTTTTATTAAATCAGTAGAAATAGGAAACTTTAGTTTTTTACCTATCTTAGTTTTTATATAGCCTATATCATTTGCATTTACATAAGTAAAAGATGGACTCGTTTTGTATGATTGACTATTTATACCAAGAATACCTCCATCAGGAGTTAAAAGTGCTGATCCAGAATCACCTTGTTCAGCAAAAATATATAAATTTTCTTCCAAGCCAACTACTGAAACAACTGTATGGAATTTTGTATCAGGTATAAAGCTACCTAATCTTCGAACTGTCCCTAAGGTTAATCGAGTAGTGCGTCCGTATTTTAAAACTGATTGTCCCAGGTAAGTCCCAGGGGTCCTATCGTTCAAAAGAAATAGAATATTTTCACCAACCAATTGATTATTTGCTTTTATATCTTCGTTCAGTTTGCATAGAGCAATATCCAGTTGAGCTCTATTTGGTGAACCTGGGATAAGTTCGTAATCCCTAAATATGACTTCTGCGATAGAAGGACTATCATCATAATCATAAGGTTGATAAACTTTATTATAATCTTCATTTGGAAGCACATGCTTACATGTCAGGAAACCAAGATTATCAGAGCTACTTTCTTCGGAAAAACCAAAGACCCCTGCTGTTCCTTTCCCACTTTGGTTGTCAGTTATCTGACAACCACTTAACATAGGTCTATAATTATTTTGGTCCGGGCTGATTTTGGGATCTTCCATCCCATTTTCGTTATAAAGATCGGTTAAGTTGGCAAAATAAATTTCTTCAACAATATCTACTGGAATATCTTCGATGATAATCGGTAAAACCTGAGAGGGTTCAAGTTCGATTATATCTTTTTTTTTCTTTACCTCTATGTAAATACATGCCTCACCTAGTTTGGAAACTCCACGTTTCTCTCTAAACCCAATTCCTATAGTCAGTACACAATCAAATTGCCTAATTTTAGCTTCATTTCTTGACAAAACTTCCATCATGTATTGAGTCCTCTCTATTAACTTAACTTTTGTTAGCGAATTGTCCATGTATAAATTTAAAAAAAAAATTAACCTTGTATAAAATTAACAAACACTTGGTTTTTTTGACTATTAAATACTGTTTTGTTATTTAAAGTTACATTCACCACAACCTCTTTTACCAGGTATCCAAAAAATATAGTATCTACATTCTCCTTTTCTTTTGCCCCAACCCCAAAATTTCGCACCTATAGTAACCTTTTTAAAATAATCATCTTCCCAAAAAATGAATTTTTCATCATCTGATTGAATAAAAGTTTCAGTTCTTTTCCCCATATTAATTGTATTTAATTTATTAGTAAATTATTATTCGATTTATGTAGTGGAATTAACCCTAAATAATATGTGTTTTAATACTAGAGGCAAATTGGTTAATCCCCTTTCTTATGCTTGTGTGGCTTTAGCGATGGCGTATTTCCCGGAGTTTTCTTATTATCTCGTTGACGTCTGTCTGGTTTTCCGGTTGAATCGGCTGTTCTTTTAGGTCCTGGTTTAATTCCCATAATTTTTTTATTAAAATTTATACTACAATTTAATTAATTTTTCTCTAAACTTCAGCAAAGTTTCTTAACAATTCAATAGCTTAAGACATAACAAGTACAAGTTACTTTATTTGAATATTTTTAATCTGTTTATAGTAATGAAGCCAAAGAAGGTATCTTCTTTGCAATTTGAACAGCAATTTCTCCAAGTTCTAAAATTTGTTCTTTTAATTTTGCCTGCGTTTCATTTGTTGCTGAAGCTTCTTCTACCACTGCTATTAATTGGGCATATACTTCCATATCGGTAGTGTCTGGTGTTATACTATCTATTTCTTCTTTAGATAGCCCATGTAGTTTTTCAATTTCATTTTTATACAAACCAATAAATGCTGCTCTATTTTGTTTTGCTCTTTGTGCTAATCTTTCTTTATACGTTAAGGACATAGTTTTTTATTTTTTAAATAGTTTATTAAATTTTTCTTGCACTTCTTTCATTTTTTTTTCAACAGTATCAATATCTACTTTTTTAACATCTTTCAATATTTTATCTACACCTACTGCATAATCGGATAGTTTTTGGGCTGTTTCAGTTCTTAAATTTTCTAAACCAAATTTATTTAAGATTTCCTCTTGTGCATCATGCACTTTACGTACAGAAGCTAAATGGCCAATTACTATAGAGTTTGCATAGATAATTTGATTATAGGATCTATCAATAGCTGCCATTACCTCTAATTCTTGTTTTTCTATAGGTATTAAAAGTATTTTACGATATACTTCAACTTCGTTATAAACCACAGAAACGAAATCTTTCATAAGACCAATTGCTTGCTTTTGTTTGGGGTAATCAGTGCTGTTTTTGGCTGCATCAATTATAGCTCCTGTCATTGATTCAAACTTACCTGAATTTGCATCTGCAAAATCTGCTTCTAATAGCTTTCCAATTTGATAAGGTGCATATACATCATCTACAAATGTATTTACATCTTTCTTCATTCTAGTAAATAGAATAGTTGCCAAATCTTTGTGCGATTTGTAAACCGTTACTATATCTCTGCCCACGGTTGCTGATAATTCTACAGATTCTTTAGGTACAACAGCACAGGATGTTATAAGTGCTATAACGACTAAAAATAGGATACATTTAATTTTCATAGTAGTTAGTTTTGGTATTTGATAAGTTTTTCTACAATAGTATCTAATTCTTTATCTATACTTTCAATTGAGACAAACGATAAGCCGTCCTCGTTTAATTTTTGTAAATTCTCAATGGACGCATTATCCATTTCAGTATCCGCTGTTATTATTTTAGGTTCAAGTCGGTGATAATCTTTTTGGTCTTGTTCTTCTAATGTTCCAAATATTTGTGTTAAATGATAATGTACAGTTTTAGAATTACCAGACATCATGATTTCTATAATAGGTTTAATCCACCCAATTGCTCCCCAATCTTTGGCCTTCTTATATTCGTAACCTTTGCTTACACTACCTGTCCCAATAGATACAATCATCATGTTTTTAGCAGAAGGTGTGTTCTCTATATTTTCAAAATTCATAGACCTAACTTCTGAGTAGGCTACCAATGAAGGGTTGTTTACAAAAACACCACCATCTATTAAAGGATAAGGAGTACCTATTTCGTTTTTAATAAGAGCAGTTTGAAAGTAGGTTGGGGCAGCCGATGTAGCTCTTGCAACATCTTTAATTTTAAAATTATAAATTTCATTATTAGATTTGTGTTGCTTAAAAAAATGAGGTTTACCATTTCTTATATCGTAAGAACTAATTATACAAGGTTTTAATAAATTTGATAATTTCAATTCTTCAAATGTATCATCAAGTGCTCCTTCAAGTTCAGAAGCGTTATATTTTTCATCTGTTATACCTTTCCCGCTTTTTATTTTTTGCCAATTACTAACATTAAATATCTCATTTCCCCTATTTAAATAGATATTTACCGCTTCTTGAGCAGTTAATTTGGGTCGGTTTTCTTCATTAGGTGTAAGATAAGCTAAGGCCAATATTCCACCAGTACTTGTACCTGCCATAAAATCAAACATATCAGATAGTTTAACATTTGGGTCTCCTGTTCTCTTTTGAAGTTTTTGCTCAATTTGGGTTAAAACAATACCTGGTAAAATACCTCGTATCCCTCCACCATCGATAGATAGAATTCTAATTTTTTTCATATTCTTTTAATTTCAGCAAACACTTTTTTCAATCTAAATAACAACTCAATAAAAAATAAATATAAACCTTATTCAAATTAAATTATTACGGTAAAACCGTAATAATTAGTGCGATAAAAACCTCAATCTAAAGAAAACTAAAGAATTGTTTTTGTGCTCATTTTTATAAAAAGCGGTAAATACAGCAGAATTCCAACTATTGAAAAAAGTAGCCCTCCAATTGACCCAGCAGCAAACGAAAACCAAAAGACCTCTTTTTGTCCTTCCCAAACAAAAGGAATTAATCCAACTATTGTTGTGATTATAGTTAGCATGATTGGTGTTATTTTAGAATTAAAGGCTTTAAAATAACATTTTTGAACACTTAATAAAGGGTGTCCTTTTTTTATGTTATTAAAATCATTGATAATGTACAATGCAGAATTCACACTAATCCCTGATAATAAAATAAAAGATGCATAACCACCTTGATCAAAGTTGATGTCAAAAAAATAAAAAGTTAAAAATACACCTATAAACGAAATAGGAATCATGCTTATTATAGCAAAAGGTTGTCTAAGTGATTCTAATAAAATAGCACAGATAAAAAATATAATTCCAATAATGACAAAAATATAATAATATTGAGCTTTATCTTTCTTATTCCATCTATCTAAATAACTTGGATTATAAATTCTATAACCAATAGGTAAACTTTTTTTAAATTCTAGCTCTCTGTTTTCTTTAAATTTTCTCGCCAAAGGACTTGAACCAATAAAATTATAGGCAACCGTTAAACTATATTGTTGATTTCTTTTTTTAATTGTATTTCCTGTTTTCCTTTTTTCTATTGATGCTAACTCGTTTAATTTATATTGATTTCCATTAACAACTAATGGTGTGTGTTTTAAATCCCAAACATTAAAATTGAGGTATTTGTCAGATACTATTTTTACTTTTTGTAGTTCATCATCTGCAACAATGGATTTTATTTCCCCAATATGAAGCTTATTTTCTAACATTGAATATAAAGCAGATTGTGAAATGTTTGCCAGACTCAATAATTCTGAATTAAAATCTAAATAATACTCGAATAAGGAAGATCTACCCCATCTATCACTTGAGATTTCTACTTTTTTTACTCGGTCATTCGCTTCTTTTAAAATATTCTTTTTCAGTTGTTCTGCATAAGTATACAGTTGATCATAATTATATCCTTCAAGTGTAATTTGATCTCCAAAACCTCCAGTTCCTAAAGCATTCGAGAACCCTCGACCTACTCCAGAAATAAACCAATCCAAACCTCCCAAGCTAATCGCTTTCGTTTCTAATAAACTTTTTAGAGTATGAGGAAAAGAGCCAAACTCATAGGCTTCTTTAAAATAGATTTGAATTACAGAATTACGATAACTAGTTATACTTGTTTCAAATAGATTTACTTCATCAAAAGAAGAGATATATTGCTCCATTTTTTGCACTACCTCATTTAGTTGTTCAATAGTAGAACCTTCAGGCATGACCCCTCTAACGGTTAATGAGGTTCTTTCTGGCTCAGCATAATATGAGTTTTCAAAAACATTGTCTGTAAATAAACGTAATGCTCCTCCGGTTATCTTTTCTAATGTGGGTTTTACCTCATCAGTAAACCAACCTGAACCCAATGTCTTATTATAGATTTTTCCTAATTCATTAGGGTTTTCTATTTCTTCAGGTGATAAATGAAAAGGCAATCCAAAACCTAAAATAAATAATAAAATAAAACCCCATTTAACAATCGGTTTCTTACAAAAAGAAATCAAAGAGGTATATCTTTTTGTGAAGTTAATTATTATTTTTCCCTTTTTCAAGGAAGGTCGTTTTTGCTTTTCTTTTAAATTTAATTTTTCTAATAAAGCAGGAACAAAATAAAAAGAGACTGCTAATGAAACACCAATATTTATTGCAATAACGATAGCAAAATCCCAAAGATTGATACGTTGACTTTCTTCTAATAAAAAGATAACTAATACAGAACCTATCGTTGTTAATGTTGCTGCTAAAATAGCTAAAAAGGCTTTTCTGTTTTTCTTAGTTAACAAATGATCCATCATAATGATACAATTGTCTATAATAATTCCGAACGAGATCGTAATTCCTGCTAAAGAATATAGTTGCAACTCAACACCCAATGCAACATAAAAGATAATAGCGATTAAAAGATTTACAAGGATACTTGTAAATAAAACAAAAAGGTACTTGAAATTTCTATAAACAATAATTGTAAGAATTAATAAAACTAGTAATGAAAGAAATGCTCTTTTTTTTATTTTATTTAATTCGGTCACTAAAAACTCACTACTGTCTTTGGTGAGTTTTATATAATATCCTTTTGAAATTTCTTTTTGTAATTCCTCTATATTTTGTTTTACTTGTTTTGATAAACGAATTGTATTAACTCCTTTACTTGGGTAAATTGCGAAATTTAAAGTGTTTAAACCGTTTATCCGATAATATGCATTTACTTTCCCTTCTTTGAAGCGTATTTTCGCAATGTCTTTCAGAAATAATACTCGATTACCTATTTTTTGAATCGGAATTTCTTCCCAAGAAAAAACATTGGTAGATTTATAAACATACTGCATTGGTATTTCTTTTTCCGCTGCATCTTTTTCCTGCTTTAAAATTCCTTTCCCTAATTCTTTTTTATCTAGATATGTGTTAATTGCATTAGTAACTTCTAGGATTGAAATATTATATTGAAATAATTTATCGGAACTATATGTAATTACCCACTCAAATGGAGCTGATCCATATAAAGAAATTTGATTTACTCCTTCAATTTTAGAAAGTTTAGATAGAATATGGTTTTCAGCATATTTTTTAATAAAATATGGGCTTTCATTTGCATTTATCGTATATGATAAAATAGGAGATTGGTTTTCAGAACCTTCATTCATTGACAGCTGAGGGAAACTGACACCATCTGGAAATTTTTGATAGTTTTGTCGTATGATATTTGCTATTTCAAAACGAGCAATATCAATATCAATGTCCTTCTTGAAAGTTAAGTTTATATTTCCATTACCTTTATTTGAAGTAGATGTAATTTCTTTTATTCCCCTAACAGAATTAAAAAGACCTTCTAATTTAGAAGTAACTTCTTGCTCTATAACTTTTGAAGAAGCTTTAGACCAAGTAAAATTAACACTCAATGATTTTGAAGGACGATTCGGTTTTAGTTGAATACTTAATGAAGGAATTAAACTAATCCCTACTATTGTTAAGCAAACAAAAATTGTTAAAACACTAAATGATGAAAGTTTCTTATTCATTTATCTGCTATTATTAGTTGACTACTTTAAATAACCGATCCCAATTAAATGTATCATTATAGTTTGAATATAAAACGTATTGCACTTTTCCAACGACACTTTCTACAGGTACAAATCCGATATATCTCGAATCTTTAGAAATTCCTCTATTATCTCCTAAAACAAAAATGTAATCTTTTTTAAAAGTATAATTTGAGGTCTTTTTTCCATCCAAAAAATAGTTGCTTTCTTTTTTTTCTAATTGAATTTTTTCAAATTTTTGTAGTGTTTTTTTATACAGATTAAATGTTTCTTCATTCAATTCAATTTGCAATCCTTTTTTGGGGACTATAAATGCTCCCATATTGTCAGCAGTCCAGTTATAAGTGTTTTCAACTAAAAATAAATCATCGTTTTTACGCTGTTTTTTTTTCTTCTTTTTTATGGAATTCACTGATAAAAGCATTTGTATTTCTAAGTACTCCTTTTTAGTTAATACCCCTTCTATTCCATCACTAATTTCTGAATTTGGGTATAACATTGCCTCAATTTTCAAGGAATCTACCTGATTATAAAATGCTTTTTTATTTTTTACAATGATACTGTAATGCTCTTTTATCGCTAGAGGAGGAGTATATTTTTTGTTATTTGTAAATACATCACCGTCAACCATTTTAAAAATATCTCCAGATAAACCAACACATCTTTTAACTAAAAAAAAAGTTCTAGTTTCTTGAAAAACCAACACATCTCCTTGCTGAAAACTATCCATTCCTGAAAACCTTTTATATTGCCACCATTCTTTATCTATATGTGAACGGGCATTGTCATTAAAAAAAAACAAAAAATTAATCCATGGAATTTCAAAAGGAGAGCTAGGTAGTTTAGGTCCATATACTAATTTATTAACCAAAATAATATCATCTGGATATAGTGTATTTTCCATAGAACTACTTGGTATTCTAAAAACTCCAAATACAAATAGCTTCATCCCAATACTAATTATAAAAATTAGAATAAAAAAGGCAAGACCTTTTGCTATTTTAGAAAGAAATTTGTTTTTAATAAATTTTATAATAAATAAAAAAAGGAACCGTAATACAAAGATTCCTAATATACATGCAAGCAGCCAAAAAAGGTGATTTAATGCAATAAACGCAATTACTATACATAGGGATATTATTTTCCAGTACTTTTTAATTACATGATATACTTTTTGAATAAGCTCCATATTTAATTTTCTAAAAGTGATTCAAATGACACTTTTAATGTTTTTCTTTCAGAAAAATTATACAATGTCAATTGTTGTACTTCATAATAGTACGTCCAATATAGTTGCAAATTTTGTATGTATTGCTCAGTTGCCGTTTGCCAAGCCTTTCTAGAACTTAATAAGCGTAATAAATCTACTTTTCCTGATAAAAATCTTTTTTCAGTTATTTGATATGAATCACTTGAAATTTCTTTAGCTCTTAATGATACTACTACCTGCTCTTCTTGTAAATTAAAGTTTTTAACTTTTAAAATTAATTGCCTTTTTACATCATTTACAGTTTGTTGAATTTTAATATCGGTTAACTCCTTAGTCATTTTAGCTATTTTTATATTTCCTTTTCGTTCTCCCCAATCTAAAATTGGCATACTAAAAGAAATTCCTACAATTTGTTGATCTAAAAAATTACGATATGCATCAGAAAAAGTATTAGACTGTTGATTTAAACCATAGCTTGCATTAATAGATAACTTAAATCTATTTCCTTTAACAACTTCATCTAAATCTCTTTCTGCATTAATTTTTTCAATTATAGTGTTTAATAAATCAGGATTATTTTGATTCATATATTTTTCTGCTTCGGATAAACTAATTTTTAATTTTGAAATTAAAATAGGCAGGTCAGGTGCAAATTCAGATAAATTTTCTTTATTTAGAAATAATTTCAGATCGGATACTATTATTTCTAATTCTTGGGTTGCCTTAGATAAATTAGTTTCTGAAGTAAAACTTTCTAATTCTAAGTTTAACAAATCATCTTTTTCAATAGCTCCTATAACATATCTTTTTTCAGCAATTTTAAAGAGTTTTTCAGCATTAGCTTTTGTTTCTATCGCAATAGTTACTTTGGCACTATTTAATGCCCATGTAAAAAACAATGAAATGGCTTCTATGTTTATTTTTTGTTGATTAAAAATAAACTCCTTTTTTGCTTTTTCATATTCTAATAAAGCTGTTTTATTTGCCCATTTTAGTTCATTGAATGCCATTAATGGCTGAATTAAACCAACTCTAATGGGTGTTGTTGAATAATTTTCAATGGTGTTACTCCCATAATTAACTAGTCTATTAAAAGTAGAATTTATAAATACTTTTGTTCCTGTTGCCATAATATTTTGACTTAATGAAAGTTCAGAAAATAAATTTAAACTTTGTTCCTGTCTATACTCATCTATATTATTAGTAGGATTATATCTTTTCACTAAAGATCTATTGTAATTAAATGGTTGTAATTTTAGATCTAATCTAGGTAAGAATTTTGCTTTGAATGATTTGTATCTCCAATAATTAATTGCATACTCCCTTTTTGCTTTAAAGGCTTCAAGAGAATTTTTATTAGCTAATTGTAACGTTTCTTCTAAACTTATTTTTTTTAATTGTTGACCTTGAATACTATTGATACATATCAAACAACAGCATATTTTCAAAATAAATTTAAATTGGTTTGTTATCTTATTTAACAACATATATATTCTTTTTTGATAGGTGATAAAAACAAAGAGGAATTAAATACAAACTAACAATTGTGCCAAGAAGCATTCCTCCAATTAATGCAATAGCTAACGGAGCTTGTAACTCTGCGCCTATGCCATTAGTTAATAACACAGGTAATAATGCTAAAATTGTTGTTAAACTCGTCATTAATATTGGTTTTAATCTTCTTTTACCCGCAACTAATAACGCTTTTAATAACCCTGTTCTTTGTTTTTGTAATTGAATAATGGTGTCAATTTTTAAAATAGAATCATTAATCACAATTCCACTCATAACAACAATACCAATCATAGACATTAAATTAAGACTATAATCAAATAGGTACAGCAGTAAAAATGCACCAGCCATTGCAATAGGTATTTCTAGTAAAATAATAAATGGTAATGTTAGTGACTCAAATTGCGAAGCCAAAATAAAATATAACAAGATCAATGTTACTATCAATACAACCAATAACTCATTTATTAATTTTTTGTTCTTAAAAATACTCCCTGTAAATGTTACATCAAACTGTTTATTCTGAGCAATAACTTCTTTAATTTTTTTCATTACAGGTTTTTCATTAATAACTTCAAGATTCATCGCATAATACTCTCCATCTTTTCCTGCTGTAATTGTCTTTAAATTTTCTTCTTTTACTTCTGTTATAAATTCAGCAATAGAAAAACGTGTGCTATCATTTACTTTAATCTGAGTTTCATGTAATACCTCTCTAATTGTTTTTTCTTCGCCCCCTAAGACAACTGGGATGTAATTTTGATTATCTACCAAAGAGAATATTTCTCGCTCATTAAATGCGCTTTTTAATGTATTAAAGACAGCATCAGATTCTACATTATACAAAATCATTTTTTCTTTATTAGCAAGTAGTATGATGTTTTCTTCCCAAGAAATTGGTTGTACTTCTATATCTGGAAGCTTTTGTCTTAAAGATTTCCATAGAGCTTTTAATTCTTTTTTCTGTGAAGTTCCTATGTTTTCTACACTTCTTATTTTGGCAGTTAACGGAGCATCATTCTCAGAGAAAATAATGTTAAAAATATTATCAACTTCTTTAAACTCTTGAATTGCTTGTGGATAGTTTTTGTTTAAATAATTTGAGAGTTCCTTTTTTAGTAAAACTAATTTTTTGGGAGAACTAGTTTTAACATATAAAGTTACTTCTGAAGTTTTAGCATCTGCTTCTTTACTTAATAAAAATTGTTGTTGACCTACAAATGCATTGTAATCGTCAATGGAATTTTTTATTGGTTCAATTAATTTTAAAACTCTTTTCTTGTTTTCTTCTACATTAATAGATTCATTCCAATCTACTTTTAAAAATGTTTCTGAATTTGATAAGGTAGGCATTGTCTTTTTAGGAAGCATAAAAAACAAGCTAACAGTTAAAACAATAAAACTAAAAAAGATAATAAAGGCAATTCCTTGTTTCTTCATTACAAAACGAAATCCTTTTTCATAAGTTTTCTCATAATTCAATCTATTTATCTTTTTAATAAATGCATTTATTTTTGTAAACCTTCCTTCTTTTAGATAAAAAAGGCGATATATGACGGGTAATAGTGTTATCGAAATTAATAAGGAAACAAAAAGACCAATAGTTATTGCCATCGCTTGGTCATAAAATAAAGCTCCAGTAATTCCACTTAAAAAAATCAGCGGAATAAAAACCGCACAAGTAGTTAATACTGAACTTAACAAAGGCTTAAAAACCTCATTTGTTCCTTTTACACATGCATCAGATAATGAATACCCCATTTCTCTGTATTGAGTAATGTTGTCAATAACAATAATTGAATTATCAATCATTAAACCAATACCTAATACCAATCCTGATAAAGAAATAATATTAATAGAAATACCTAATAGATGAAAAAATAACAAGCAGATAATAATAGAAACAGGGATGCTTATACCTATTAAAATTGGAGATTTAATATCTTTTAAAAAGAAAAACATCACAACAAATGCCAATAACATTCCCCACAATAGGCTCTGACTTAAATTATTGATAGCAACGTCTAATAGTTTTGTTTGATCTCTGGTAATTGAAAAATTAATTTCTGGATAATCAGCTTCCATAGCTGCAATGGTAGTTTGCAATGCTGTTTTTAAATCTTTAATACGTGCATCACTTTGTTTAATTATAGCTAATGAAACGGCTTCTTTACCATTAGAAAGCACCAAACCTTTTCTCTTTTGTGGCTGCTCTTTTACCTGAGCAATGTCTTTTAGTTGATATAGTTTTCCGTTTTTATTTAAATAGATGTTTTCAATATCTTTTAAATTTGTTAACGTAGTTCCTAGACGTAAATTATATTGGTATTGACTGTCTTTGACTAAAATACTACCAATCTCTATTTGTTGTTTTTTAATCACACTTTCAATCTCATTTAGGTCAATCCCTAAAGACAAGCATTTTGATGGATTTGGAATAACTACAATTTCTGGATACACCAACCCGTTTACATCTACTAAAGCAACTTCAGTTATTTGTTCAATTCGTTTACGGATTACTTGATTTGCAAATTGATTAAATTCTATAAATTCTGGTGTTATGTTATTTGATTGATTGGCTGCTTGTGCGTTTTTAAGTGTAACATTTAAATAAAAGACTGGAATATCTGAAGCACTTGCCTTAATTACTTTTGGTCGATCTATATCTCTTGGCAAAGAAGACATAGCTCTGTCTATTTTTTCATTAACTTCAATAAACGTATAATCTATTTTTGTACCATGCGTAAAATTTAATTTAATGGTTGCCTGTCCATTTGATGTCTCACTTTTAATGTTTTCTAGATGATTTAATTGCAGTAAGTTATTGCGTAATGGTTTAATTACAGACTTTTCTAATTCATAAGCAGTACTATTCTTTGCGTTAACTTGTACTGTAATTTCTTGTATGTCAATATCTGGCATTAAAGAAACCGGCACATAAGTAGATGCGAATATGCCTAGAATTAAAATACCCAAAGCTGTCATGATAACAGCAATGGGTTTATGTATTAGAAATTTCATTATTTAATAATTAGTTATGTTCAACTTTTTTTGATTTTATTTAAAGTATATTTTTTTATCAAACCATAAATGTTTACTTCTATTAAACTCACTTGTTATTAATTCAACTCAAGAATGTTTACTTTTAATATTAATTTATGAAAACTAGCGCTTGTATTAGATTTGACTATTGCATATAGTTTTTGGTTACCAATTTTGTTTTTTATATCAAACTCTAGATCTATAAATCCTTTTTCTTGCACCTTTACTATTTCTTTTGTAAAATTATAGTCAGTACATGAACAATCTGGATTAACATATTCAATTAGCAGAGGATTTACTCCTACATTTTTAAAAATATATCTAGCTTTTAGAATAGTGTCACCTTCTATAACTTCACCTAAATTAATAAGTTTATTTTCAAATTCAATTTTTGTTAAATCAAGTAACCTCCTTTTATTATTTAAACTTGATAATTTTTTTTCTTTTTTTACACCATTAGTTTTTAATTTTTGAACATTATTATTTCCGCAAGAAAATAAAAACACAATTAATAATAATGATAAATAATTTAATTTAATTTTCTTATAGTTTTTCATTTCTTTTAATTTAATTTATGTTTCACAATACTCTCAGGTAACTTAAATCTTATAATGTTAATTTTTTCATTTTCCTCATCAATTATTGCATTTGAATAAAAATAAGGAGCATAAAAGTTTTTAATTTGTAATTTTTTAGGCACATCTATATCTAATACTAGAACTTTGTCCTTATAGATTTGTAATCCATCAGTTAAAGACCCACCACCTTTTTGATAACTCCTAAATACTAATCCAAGGTCTTCAAAGACCTTTACCCCTGTATAATATCCTTTTTTAGGTCTGTCATCAAAATACAACTGTCTAAATTTTTTTAAATTAAGTTTATTTATTTCTGTATAATTAGTATCCATATTTAAGCCTGGGACACCAAAAGCATATTGAATTTTATATTCCCTATCATAAACATAAATCATAGGGTCTATCTCATGAGAGATATAAAAATTGTAATTTTTATCAATGTCAAAATTGAATGTAGAATGATGCATTAAATACTCATATTTTAATAATTGAGGTGTTCTTCTCCCAAATAATCTTTTAAATGAAATATTGTTTAAATCTATTTCTACTAAAATATTTCCTTCTTTATAATAATCCATTCCAGAAAGTCCGTTAAATAATTTGTGTTCAGAGTAAATTGGTGCAAAAATACTGTTGCCAAAGCTTTTTAAATTAAAATTCATATAATCAAAAGAATATAAACTTGCATCATTTGGAGATACTTTTTTTAAGTTAGAACCTTTTCCTGTAGGTACACTTCCATTTCTATTAATAGTTGTTTGTTTTATTTTTTTCCAATTTCTATCATAAATATGAATATCATTAGTAGATCCTAAAAAAATTCGTTTTCCATTAGGTAAAAAAGAATAACCATCTATAAACGAAATATTTAATTCATCTTCACTTCTACCTTGTCCCAGTTTTCTTTCTAATAAGTTACCATTTAAATCAAATAAATATACCCAACAAAATCTAAAGTCAACAAAAGCAATTTTATTATCTAGGTAATCTATTGAACCAGTGTATGAAGATTCAATTTTATCTAATTCTATTGAATCTAATTCAATAGAATTAGATAAAATTTTACTTATCGAAGTTTTTTCTGTTTTAAAAAAATCTTCGAAATTATTTTTTTCCTTACACCCAGAAATAAGTATAAAGACTAATATATAAATATAATTTTGTTTCATTTTTGTTGTTTAATAGAAACCGATCATTTTTTTATTAAAAAATTCTCAATAAAAAAATGATAGATTCCTTAATTAATAATGTTAGTTTCCGCAATTAACATCATAAAGTCTACAATCTCCTTCTGTAGCAAATGATGCACATACTTCTCTACTGCCAGTCACTTTGCAATTACCCCACCAATTACATTTGCATACAACTTCATCTCCTTCAAGCCCACCAGGATCTAATTCGCTGGCCTGAGCTGTATTTGAGAAATTAATTGAAATGGTTAATCCAAAACAAATGACAAAAAGTGAAATACTTTTTAATATACTATTTTTCATAATTATTATTATTATTTAACAGTTTCTATCATATTGCCTACAATCTCCTTCTGTAGCAAATGTGGCACAAGTTGGTCCTCCGCCGGTTACTTTACAGTTACCCCAAAAATTACATTTGCATATGATTTCGTCTCCTTCAAGTCCACCAGGATCTATTTCATTTGCGTTAGCGATATTCATACTACTAAAAAGAATAGCCAGCATTATAGTGCTGATGCCAAAAAAAATTTTAATATTTTTCATTTTTATAATGTTTTAATGTTTTAAAATAGGCACACCTTATTTAGTTTTAATAAATTAAAGTATGCCAAATATAATTAACCTACTGTGCAGTTAGCATCATAATCTGAACAATAACCATTGCCTTCAAATGACGCACACTTTTCTTGGCCACCATCAGCCTTACAATGGCCAAAAAGATTACATTTACATACAATACCGTCTCCTTCAAGTCCGCCAGGTCCTAATTCATTTGCATTAGTAATATTCACATTGCTAAAAAGCATAGTTAACATAATTACACTAAGTCCTAAAGTTTGTTTTACTTTTTTCATTTTAAAAATTTTTGTGTAAGAGGAATACCCTTACGGTTATTAATTTGTACTTTTGTAAACTTTTGAAAGGAAAATGAAGTTTATAAAACATTAGTATTTTTATTCTAAATATGAAATACTTTCTTTAAATAATATTAAAGACTTCCTCTGGGTTATAGTTTATTTACATAAGCTGTAGTTTTAAGTTAAACATTGTCAAAAGTTTTTAATTTTTTATCCCAGAGGATATTTTTTTTATTTGATAATTTATTTTCACTTCGCTATCATGAGCAAGGTTTAAATTCCCTTTTGTAATAATTGTATCACCAACTTTTAATGTTGCAGAATTTTTATCAGGGTTTGGAATTACTGTATAATAATCCTTGTTTTCGTTAACAGTTTTTACATAAGTCCAAAAAGCTTTTCCTTTTTTTACTTTAAACAAAACTTCCTGATCTTGCCTTAAAACAATAGCGCTTTTTGGTATTATAAACTGATTGTGTATTTGTTTTTCCATGCTAATTTTTACATTCATACCGTCTATCAGATTACCATCATTCTTAACTCTTGCTTTTATTTGTATTGTTCCATTTTTTTCAACCAATGGGTTAATGCTTACAACTTTTCCTTTGTATTCTTTTTGAACACCCATTGCAAATACACTTATTTGATTTCCTTTAAGAACTTTATTAATTTCTGACTCCGTAATTGGAAAAATCACATCAAAATATGTATCATTAATTAATGTTAAAAAAATACTTCCCGCTGTAATTTGGTCGTGTAATTTGTTTTTAATTGCGGCTATTTTTCCACTAAATGGCGCTGTTAAACTTGTTGAATTCACATTGTATTTTGAACTTTTTATCTTTTGTAAAGCTTCTGTGTATCCAGAACGCAATCCAGCCATATCATAAACTTGCTTTGGAATTTCATTTTTTCTCTTTAAATCATAACCTCTATTAACTAACATATCCTCTAATTCTAATAGCGCTTTTTTCAAAGTTGTTTCTGCACTTATTAGTTCTTCCTTGTATTTGTATTTATCTAATATTGCTAAAACTGTATTCTCTTTCACTGCATCTCCTTCTTTTACAAAAAGCATATTTAGTTTTCCAGGTACCTCAAATTTTAAATCATTTTTTTGAACTGCCACTAATTTTCCATTTGACAATAATTCTTCATTGAAAATTCCTTTTTTAAGAATTAAAATTTCTACTTCATTTTTTTCTACAACATAATTTTTCCTATCAATAGATTCGTCTATTTTTTTTTCTGGCTTACCTTCTGTACAAGAAATTAGTAACAAAAGACAGCCATAAACAAACAGGATAGAAGTATTTCTTATAAATATGTTTTGTAGTTTTATCATTCTATTTTAACTTCTGGATACGCTACACGTCCTTTTATTTTTAATTCTAAAGGCGAATTTTTACCATTAAAATATACTGTTATTGTTTTATGAAAACGCCCAGACTCTTTAGAGTCATAGGTAACTTTTATAGCACCTTTTTTTGAAGGCTTAATTGTTTCTTTTGACCAAACTGGCACTGTGCAACCACATGTAGTTATTACCTCATCTAATTTGTAATAATTCTTTTCCGTCATTTTTAAATTGAAAAACAAATGAGGCTTCTTTTTTTAGAGGCAACTCTCCAAAGTCATGCATAGTTTTGCTAAAATCTATGGAAGCATTTGTTGGTAGCGTAGTTTCGTTCTCACAAGAAACCATAATCAAGGCAAGAATCATAATATAGAAAGACATTGCCTTTCTATATTTAAGTAGTTTTTTCTTTTTCATTTTTTGAGGAATATAAACGCAATAAAATTTATTTTTAAACAACAAGGTCTAAACATACAACTTAAACACATCATGGTATTACGGTTTTACCGTAGTTTTAATATTTGGAAAACTAGCTAAACTCTTAATATTGATAACTATTTATTATTTAGCAATAAAAAAATGTAAAAATTAGTCAATAAGTAATAATTTAAAAACCACCTCCGATTTTGGGGTGGTTAAATTGCTATGAAAAAGAATGTTGGAAATACACCAACACGATAAGTTTACAAAAAATATTAATTTAATATTACGCTTTTACAGTAAATATTTTTTAATGTATTTGGGTTTATTTGTAATAATTATTTTAAGGGAAAATTGGATGAATTTTTATAAAAAAAAGAGGTTATAAAAAACCTCTTTTTTTTGCTTCTACTAACAGTTCTTCATCATTTTCTACATCAAAAAATTGTTTAATGTATTTTTTTCTTTTTTCTACAGCACTTAATGACAAAGAAATATATTCTGGAATTTGATTTGTTTTTACACCTCTTGATAAATGATATATTATTTTAACATTCTTTTCATCTAAAAGATCATTATTTTGAATAACTCTATTTGCTATTTTACTAACTGATTTACTATAAAACAACCCGCCATCCATAACATTAAAAAGAGCTTGGACTAAAATGCTTTTACTCACATCACTTTTAATCAAAATACCATTATGAGGAATAGTTTTAATCATATTTTCTAAACGTGTTGCTTTATTAATCATTGTTAAAATAATGATTTTAGTCTCTTTAAAATGATTTCCTATATACAAAGCAATATCTTCACCAGAGGTGAATTTCATATTCCTTGAAGAAGGTATTTGAATATCTACTAGGACTAAATCAAATGCACCTTGATTTTTTGACTTATTTAATTGAGCAATAGTTTCTTCACAATCATTGACGGATATAATATTTGGGGTAAATTGACTTTGAGAAGATATTGCTTTTTGATAACCTTCAATAATCATTGGATGATCATCAATAATTAATATTTTTAATTTTTCTTTCATACAATTATCTATTTTTAAAACTAAACTCTCAATGAAATCTCAATAGTAATTTTAGTGCCTTTATCTTTTACAGAATTAATATTTACTTTCCCTTTGAGGTCATTTACTCTTGATCTGATATTTTTGAGTCCAATTCCTTTAGATTTAGCCTTTGTATTAAATCCAATTCCATTATCTTCAATACAAAATAGTAAATTATTTTCAGCTTTGGTAAAACTTATTATCACTTTTTTTGCTTCTGAATACTTGTTAATATTTTGAATAGCTTCTTGTAGTATTCTGTAACAGTTTATTTTTATAGTATTAGAAATATTTTCCCAGTCAATATTTTTATCAAAGTTTAATTGAAAATTAAAACTAGTGATTTTACTTTGTTTTTCCATCAATTGTTCTACTAATACTTTAAAGCTGGAGTTGTTATTAAACTCTGTTAACTTTAAATTGTGTGAGATTTCTCTAATTTCTTCTTCAATAGACTGTAACTCATTAATGTTTTTTTCACGCGCTTTTATGTCATTTTCTGAAACTCCTTCGTTAAAAGCATCTAAACTTAATCTAGTACCAAATAATCGACCCAACACACCATCATGAAGATCTCTTGAGATTCTGTTTTGCTCATTAACACTACCTTCATTAAACATTTTTTGTTGTGAAAGCATTAAATTATAAATTTCGATATTGGATTTATCCTCCTTTTGTGCAAACTCCAATTCTTTATTTTTTGAACGTTGTCTAATTATGAAATATATTAATAAAAAAAATACTGAAGTAATAATTAATATTAGCATTAATAAGTAGTTCTTTTCTTGAGTTTTTTTATTCTCTTGAATTACTTCATCTGTTTCATAAGCAATACGTGTAAATTTTTCTCTAACAACCCTTTCTTGTTGTTGTAAACTATCTGAAAGCTGAATGTATTTATTTAAATACTGTTTCCCCTTAGTCCCTTGTGAAATTTTTGACAGTAATTTATAAGATTCTAATAAACCATCATTGTAATTTATTTCTTTTGCAATATTTTTTGACAACAAGCCGTATTGAAGTGCTTTTAAGGTATCGTGTTTTGATAAATTGTATTCAGCCAAATGATGATAACTGGCTACCATTCCGTCTTTTATTTGTAAGCTATCTCTAATTTGTAATGACTTATAAAATAATGCTGGAATTTCGGAGAGTTCTTCTAATATAAATTTTGAATAGGCTTTATTATCTAATGCCATTGCATAAAGTCTTGGGTTTCTAATGTTTAAATTTTTAATTTCGAGGGCTTTGTTATAAGAATCCAAAGCAACTATATGATTCCCTTGTTTAGCATATACCCTACCAATATTGTTATAAGTAGTTGCATATAAAAATTGATTATTTTTAATTTTACTTAAATAAGATTTAGATTTTTCAAAATTTTGAATTGATAAATTAAATTTACCCAAATTCTTATTATTAATTGCTAATGAATTATAAGCTAAATACAAACTTCTAAATTCATCAGTACCTTCAAGTTTAGAAATAGCCTTAATAGCATTAATTTCGCTTCCAGTAAAATCTTTTACATCCTCTTGAAGGGTTGCCATACTGAGTAACATCCGTCCTTCATTTATTTTATCTTCTCTTAATTCAAAAAGATGTAAAGCCTTGTTATAGAAGTAATATGCACTATCTACTTTATATTCAAATTGATAAAAATATCCTAAATAAGAGTAAGCTCTTGTCAATGCGATTGTATCTTTTCTGTCTAAAGAAAACTTTAAGATTTGTTTACTTTTCCTCCCATATTCTTTAAAGTCACCTAGCATTAAACTACCATAAGTTGTTCTAATTAGTAAATGAGCTTTAAGTGAATCATTTTTTATTTTATCTATTTGATTGTCTGCCTTCGATAAAAAAACAGTACGAATAGAGTCATTAAATGAGATATTACTAGAAAGTTGAATCAATGAATCTACCTTTTTACTAATAGAATCATTTTGTTTTTGCTCTAATTTTTCAGAACATCCGAGCAGGAAAAGTACCGCAATTATTAAAATTACATTTTTTATCATAGCTAAAAAGTATTACTAAAGTAAATGTAATGAAATGATTTAAAAAAAACCTCATGTATAATCATGAGGTCTTTTATCAGCATTAACCTCCAGATGGAGGCGGTGGTGGTGGTGGTGGTGGTGGGTCATCATCACCACCAGAATCAGTAGTTAATTCTGTATTCTCCTTATTTTGATATAGATCGTTATCTTCATCAAGATCTGTACAAGAAACAAACAGTAAACCACCTAGCATTAAAATTGCTACATATATTATTGATTTCTTCATTTTTAATTGAATTAAAATTTGACAAAAGCCGTCCTACTCAAGTGTTATACTGAGGTGATAATTCACGAAAAAACGACACTAAATAATCAATGTGGGAAGTCATTGATGTTTGCAGAAATCAATAGTTAACTAGTTTTCCCAGACTAATAAAACTTTTTTATCCTACCCTTTTTTGAAGCTTCAAATAATCAATTGAAATGCATCAATTGAAATTGTACACACCAAATTTAAATAATAATTGGGTTATTTAATAGTGATTGGAGTCTTGTTTTGTATAAGGTTCTATAGGTTTAGTGAACAGCCTAAAACAAGTGGTGAATGGTGTTTTAATTACGCTGTAGTTTTAACATGATTCTCTGAAGATAAACTCAATAAGAAATTACGAATTTCAAGCATTTCAGATTTTAATCTTTTTGAAAAAGGTATCACTTGTTTGGTGAATTTAAGGATACATTGATATTTACTGAAATGAATTTTTGAAATGAAATTTACATTTACCATATAGCTTTTATGAATACGTACAAACACATTTGGTAAAGTTGTTTCAAAATTCTTAAGTGTTTGACAACTAGTTACTACTGAGCCATCCTTTAAATAGAAGTCAGTTGTATTATTATCCGCTTTTAGATATATAATATCATTTGCTACTAAAAACCGATACTCGGTAAATGATTTTAAACAAATAGATGAAGATTCTGGTTGGCTTTTCTCAAATCTTAGTAGCGATTTTTTTAAATCGAAATAATTAAATGGCTTCAAAAGATAATCGAAAACTCCATTTTTAATTGCTTGATATGAATGGTTCGTTGAGGAGCTTATTGCAATAAACTTAGGTAGGATCTCCAAATACTGATGCAATTCATGTATCATATTAAAAGAATTCGTTTTTATCAAACCTACTTCTAATTCTGTATTTAAAAATACAAGATTGGGAATTTGTTCTAGTGCTAGATTTATTGCTTCAGACTCATTTTTGGCAATACCAACACAATAATAATTAGGATAGCTTTCCAGTTGTTGTTTTAACTCTCTAGTATCTTCTATTTGAGAGTCAACAATTATGTATTTATATTTTTTTGTAGAAAAATCCAACTATCAATATTTTTTTATAATTCAAAAATAATTGATTATTGAAACAGATAACTACGGCTTTACCGCATATAATTTCTTAAAATAAATGTTGTAACACTCAAACAAGGTGTGATTTTTCACAAGCTAAACCCATAATAATATGTCTTTTTATAGCTTTTGATACTATTAAAGTAAATATTTCAAATAGGATGAACTTCTTTTTAAAAAATTTACTATATTTGAATAGAAAGTGTTAATCACTATTCTTTTTCATAGCAATTCACTCCACCTCTCTAAAGAAGTGGAGTTTTTTATTAATTAAATCTTTAGAAAAAGATCCAAACAAAGAAGCTATCCTATCAGAGTGCTAATTTTAAACATTGGCATATAAATAACATAATTTCTCTACCCAGACGCGATATTCATCTTCAATTTGAATAAGCCTCATAATATTAATGAAAAACCGAACCCGATTTAGCGATATTTGAAAATTTAAGGTAAAACCTATTCTCATTTTTATTTACTACAGTAGATTTCTCCAGAAGTGAAAATCAAACATTAGAGGCAGGTAATTTTGTTATTCCTTTTAATAACTATAAATACATTTGTAAAACAATAATGACAGGTCTGCCGAATGAATAATGGTATAGTATAACGATTAAATATGGTTTTATAATTTTAGTAGTCTTATTAAAGCCTTAAGTTATTGAAGTATAAAAAAATTTGTTTCGATAATGCAGTAATAAGGGGAGCCTTCTTGTGCTCCTACTCTTATTAATGAGATTTTTATTTATTTTGTTTTAAAACTACTGTTTTTACTAAGGATTATAGCTGTAAAAATATTCTAAGAAACGATTCGATACTTATTTATAAAATAAATTAGAATCTGGATAATATCGAACCAATAGTTAACTTTATAAGACCTTAAAAGGAAGATTTACTCAATTTATCTTTCTAAATCCTTGTCTTGGCTTCTCTCTTTTTGAGAATATAATTTTTTAAGTTCTTGCGTTCTTAATTTGGTTTGATTTTGTTCAAAGAAATATTTCCCGTCTTTCAATCCTTGGATGTAATCGTTCAAACTATTTGTTTTAAGTATTTCTTGAAGTAACTCTGGATTATTCTTTGCCAATAAATATGCATGATTAAAACCTTTTAAATATTTTTCATTTACGTTATCCATTAGAAAAGTTTTTTGGAATGCTTATTCAGATATTTTATTATAGAATCATAATCGTAAAGGATGATTTTTTTTTGAGGTTGCGTAAAAGCAACACTCCCCTTGTCACGCAATTTCTGCAAAGTTGTCTTACTTTTAATGTTTAATATCTCCATTGTACGTTCAGGAGAGATCCATTTATCTTGAGTAATGTTCTGTTTCTCTTTTAAACGATCTACAACTTGTTCAACTAGTTGATAAAAAGCTTCTTCTTGTAAGCAAATGACTTCCATGTGTTAAAGATAAAATAATTTATTAAAAATCTATTACTTTGTCTAAAGCATCATCTGTATCTTTATGCATAAAGTTAGATTGATAGTTGATTGTAGTAGTAACCGATGAGTGTCTATATAATTTCTGTAACATTTGAATAGGAATTTTATCTCCAGATATATTTCCAAAAGTATGACGTGCAATGTGCATCGTTAGCTTTTTATTAATTTCTGCTTTTACTGCTATTTGTTCTAAGTATTTATTAAACTTTTTGTTAGCGGTTTTTGTCTTTGCTAAAATATCCTTGTCACTTTTTAAATTTGCTTTTTTAAGTTCAGGAAAGATAAAATCATCTTCATTTAATTTATCTTTTGCATAATTTTCTAATATTGGTAAAACCTTTTGAGGTAATTTAAGAGATAAGAGTTTATCATTCTTATTCATTCGGTAATGCAATCTTTCGTCAAAAATATCACTCCATTTAATCTTTAATACGTCTGCAACACGCATACCTGCCAAATAGAAACTAAAGAGCCATACATTTCTTGCATGAAGTTCTTGTTCCTTGAGGGTTTCTAAGTTTTCTATTTTCTTTACTTCATCAGCAGACAATCCCACTTTCTCTGTTTCTGGAAATTTGACCCTAATTTTACCTTTCCCGAAAGGATATAATTTACTATCAACAATCCCCTTTCTAATAGCAATGTTAAATAGCGTCCTAATAACTATAAGATTATTAGTAATTGAACGTGGAGAGTTTTTTCTTTTTATTCTAAGGTGAGAAATAAAATTTTTAAGAAAATCTTCATTAATTTCTTTAAAAGATAAATTATCAGAGCCTGCAAAATTTATTACGTGATTAATCCTTGGTTTATCTGAACTTAATCGAGTTAATTTTTTATTAGCTTCCAATTCTAATAAAAATTGTTTGCTAATATTATTAAAGCTTTCGTTCTCAAAAGGCTTTACTATCTGTTTTTTAATTTGTTTTGAGGAAAACTCTTTATGATTTGATTGCAACTCTATAACTGTATCACTTGCTTCAGCTAATCTCTTAACAAGTAAATTATTTAAGCGAACTGAATTAGGATGTGATTTTTTTATTTTCCTTTCTACATCATCCCAATGATGAGATTCAATATAATGTCCTGTGTAGATAACATTAGCTTTTCTATTTTTAACAATTCTAATCATTAAGGGATACAAGCCCTCTTTATTAGGTTTTTTTCGTAAGATTAATCTTATACTAGATGCCATATTGTTAATGTATTATCTTATTTTAGTATTACGTAACTTTGGGTTATAAAGCTAAGTTAACATTTTTAGGTCAAACATAGGTCAAACATAAGCTGATTTTATGCGGTTTTATATGCTTTTATAAGGCACTGTAAATAAAGGCAAGTGCTTGAAAATTAGCACAGATAGATACATATTGAACCATTAAAAACTGGATTCAAAATCCAGTTCTTTCGGGAGTGTGGGTTCGATTCCCACCTCGAGTACAAAAAACCTCAACCTTTTAATGTTTAAAAAGTTGAGGTTTTTACATTTTAAGTCTTTTTAACCCTCTTTCAATAGTTCTTTGCTCTCTGAAAAAACGATCCTAAACTAAATTACTAGTTTCTAGTTTACAATTTTACTTTTCTTAATCGCAAAGAATTAGCAATAACTGACACAGAGCTAAAACTCATGGCTAAAGCAGCAATTATTGGCGATAATAAAACACCAAATATTGGAAATAAGACACCTGCTGCAATGGGCACACCTAAAACATTATACACAAATGAGAAAAATAAATTTTGCTTGATGTTTTTCATCACTGCATGACTTAAATTTTTAGCTTTTACAATGCCTTGTAAATCGCCTTTTACCAACGTAATTTCAGAACTTTCTATGGCAACATCTGTACCTGTTCCCATGGCAATACCCACATTAGATTGTGCTAGTGCCGGTGCATCATTAATACCATCACCAGCCATGGCCACTATTTTTCCTTCTGCTTGTAATTTTTTAATGAATTCTAATTTATCTTCTGGTAAACAACCTGCTTTAAAACTGGTTAAATGCAGTTCATCTGCTACAGCTTTTGCCGTATTTTCATTATCACCTGTTAACATAATAACTTCAACACCTTTGTCCATTAATGCTTTTACAGCTGCTTTACTAGATTCTTTAATAGCGTCTGAAATACTCACAAAACCTACGGCAATAGCATTCACTGAAATATAGGATACTGTTTTACCTAGTTTTTGTTCTGCTGTAATTTTAGTTTCTAGTTCGTTTGGAATTGATGCTTGTATTTGTTCCATCAATTTTTTATTTCCTAGTGCCACTTTATCTTTAGCAACAGTTCCTACAACACCTTTACCAGCAACAGCTTCAAAATCATTCACTTTAATCAATGTTGTCTTATTTTGCTTCGCATAATTTACAACAGCTTGTGCCAATGGGTGCTCGCTATATTGATTTAATGATGCAATTTGTTGTAATAAATCAGTATTCTTTTCATCTATAGCAACTACTTTCTCTACAGAAGGTTTTCCTTCCGTTAAAGTCCCCGTTTTATCCGTAATTAAAACATTTACTTTATTCATTAATTCAAGTGCTTCTGCATTTTTTATCAATACACCATTTTGTGCACCTTTACCAACACCAACCATAACAGACATTGGCGTTGCCAAACCTAATGCACATGGGCACGCAATAATTAATACAGCAACCGCATTTACAAAAGCATAAACAGTAGCTGGTTCTGGCCCAAAATTAGCCCAAATAATAAAAGTGATTATAGAAACCAAAACCACAATCGGTACAAAATATTTAGAAATAGTATCTGCTAATTTTTGAATTGGAGCTCTAGAACGACTCGCGTCATTTACCATTTGAATAATTTGTGACAGCAAGGTTTCTGAACCTACGCGCTCTGCTTTCATCACAAAAGATTGTGTTCCGTTTATAGTTCCTGAGCTTACTTTATCATCTACAGTTTTATCAACAGGAATCGGCTCTCCTGTAATCATCGATTCATCAATACTACTTTTTCCTTCAAAAATTACACCATCTACAGGAATTTTATCGCCTGGTTTTACGCGCAATAAATCACCTGCTTTGATATCGTGAATTGACACTACTTTATCTTCTCCATCAACTACTAAAACAGCTTCAGATGGTGCTAATTTTAGTAATTCTTTAATCGCACCACTTGTTTGACTGTGGGCTCTAGCTTCTAATAATTGCCCTAGTAAAACTAGGGTTAAAATGACTGCTGTTGCTTCAAAGTAGAGACTTACATCTCCGCTTTTACTTTTAAATTCAGCAGGAAAAACATCAGGAAATAACAAACCAACAATGCTAAATAAAAAGGCCGCTCCTGTACCTATACCAACCAAGGTAAACATGTTTAAATTCCAAGTAATAATAGATTTCCAAGCACGTTCAAAAAACATCCAACAGGTATAAAAAACAACTGGAATTGTTAAAAATAATTGCAACCAATCCCAATATAATTGAGGCATTACTTTAGTAAGCGGATTGGATGGAAGATGCATGGACATTGAAATAATAAATACCGGAACTGCAAAAATTACGGATAATTTCATTTTTTTTAGCAACTTCTGATAGGTTTTATCTTCTTCACTTTCCGTTGGTTTCATTGGCACTAAATCCATTCCGCAAATTGGGCAAGAACCTGGTCCGTCTTTAATTACCTCTGGGTGCATCGGGCATGTATATTGGGTTTTTTGCACTGCTTTTGGCTGTTCAATTAAGTCCATTCCACACACAGGACAATCACCTGGTTTTTCGTACGTTTTCTCTCCTTCACAATGCATCGGACAATAAAAAATCCCATTTCCATCCTTTACTTGTACCTTTTGATGATGTTTATGGTCTGAATGATGGTGTTCGTGTCCAGGCATTTCTATCGTGTAATGTAAACCTGCTTTTAATAATGCTTCTTGTAATTTTTCTAAAGGAACATGAGAGGACATTTCGATCGTTACCTCAGATTCTTTTAAATCGACTTCTACTTTCGTAATTTCTTTTAAGTTCCCTAAAGCACTTTCTGCATTTGCTTTACAGCCCATGCAAGTCATTCCTATTAATTTATATGTGTGTTTCATTTTTTGTAAATTTTACATTTTCATTATTTCTTCCTTATCAACTACTTGTTTTCCAATTTCCTCCATACCCATATGCATATTTCCATCTTCATCTGTATGTGATTTCATAAAAAGATACTGAGAGATAAAAATAAGAATAATCCCAATCGCTGCAACAATAAGCACAAAAGGATCGTTTACATATTTTAGATAGACAAATGCTGCTAAAACAACAATATCCATTAGCATTGCAATTATTGGAATAACGGGATTGAATTTCACTTCGTTTTTTAAGTTTTTAAAAAGCCCCCAATGAATTGCAATATCCATTATTAAATAAAAAATAGCACCAATAGAAGCAATTCTCGTTAAATCAAAAAATACGGTTAAGAATATTGCTAGAGTAACCGTAAAAATTAATGCAGGGTTTTTAAGATTTTTGAGGTTATTTAAGTTAGGAACTTGTTTCATATTACTTAGCATCCCCAACATTCTGGATGCAGAATACACACTAGCAATTACCCCAGATACAGTTGCTATTATAGCAAGAAAAATGGTTAATATAGAACCCCATTCTCCAAAAACTGGTTTTGCTGCAGCAGCCAATGCATAATCTTTTGCCGCTATAATTTCCTTTATACTTAATCCGCCAGCAACTGATAATGCCAAAACAACATATATAATTGTGCAAACAGCTATTGAAATTATAATAGAACGTCCTACATTTTTATGTGGGTTTTTAACATCTCCTCCTTGGTTTGTTATTGTTGTAAACCCCTTATAAGCAAGGATAGATAAAGCTAAAGCGGCAATAAACCCAAAACCTTCTGGTAAAGATTGACTACTGGTTGGTGTATAACTTCCTGTTATTGTAGGTAAACCCGAAATAACTAATCCAGAAATTGCCAACAACGCAATACCAACTACTTTAATAATTGCCGTAAAAGTTGCTGTTGCTTCAATAATCTTATTCCCAGAAATATTGACAATATATGCTGTGCCTAAAAGAACCACTCCCAATACTGATGCGTAACCCGTATATTCTTGTGGAAATAGACGTAACGTATATGCTCCGAAAGTACCCGCTACTAAACTTTCTGAAACCACCATTGATACATACATCAACAAAGAAAATGAACCAGCAGCAGTTCCTGGTCCATAGGCTTTTGTTAAAAATTTTGCAACACCTCCAGAAGAAGGGTATGCATTTGAAAATTTAACATATGAATATGAGCTAAAACCAACGACAACTGCACCAGCAATAAATGCAATAGGAAATAAATCACCAACTAACTCTGCTATTTGTCCCATAAGCACAAATATCCCTGCGCCAATCATTACGCCAGTTCCTAAAGAAATGGAGCCTAATAAAGAGATTTTTTGAGTAGTGCTTTTTAGCTTTTCCATGTTAGTATATGCTAATTAAAATCTTATAGACAAACCACCACCAGCTCCATATCTGTTATCATAACTCGCCATTAAAGAAAAGTTTCTTGAGAACATATATTCAGCTCCAGCATTCCAGACCGTTTCTGATGAAAAGTTTTTATTTATAGGTAGATTATTTACCCATCCAAAGTCCATTAAATATTCATAATACCCGAAAATAGAGAGTTTAGGGAATACCATTATGCTTCTTCCTAAAGAAATTCTTGATCTTAATTCGTTATCAATTCTTGCATCAAGCGAAAACAAGTATGGTGTTAAATAACGGATTCCAACTACAGCTGTAGTTTTAAATTGATTTAGACTTTTTCGTGTTTCATTCTCAATATTTACACCACCAAACACTCGAAAATAATCTTGCAGGTAGTATTCATAAGTTACCTCTGCTTCTAAATTTTTATTCCAACCATATTCAAAAGATGCATTCAATTGATTTCTTAAATTGGATGTCGTAAAATTAATAGCCGTATAGCTCGAAGCAGCATCTATCAACCCCCAAGAATACCATCTATCTGTTTCTGCAATAATTTTTGATTCCGGAAAATCTTTCATTCGGGGATCTCTTGGTGTATCATAAGATACCACTCGTGCCATACCACCCATCATATGATATAAAATGTGACAATGGAAAAACCAATCGCCATTCTCATCGCCTTTATTGCCATAAAATTCTATAGTGACTTTTCCCATTGGTGGCACATTCACCGTGTGTTTTAATGGAGAATAATCTCCATTTTTATTGATGACTCTAAAAAAATGACCGTGTAAATGCATTGGGTGGTGCATCATCGTTAGGTTATTCAAGGTAATTCGAGTTACCATCTTACTATTTATTTTAATCTTATCTGCTTCAGACAATGGTACACCATTCATGCTCCAGATATAGCGACTCATATTCCCTGTAAGATTTAATAATATTTCTTTTACAGGAACATTTTTATCGTAGTTGGTTTTCTTTGGCGACTTCAAATAATCGTAATTATATTCTGCAAATAGGTCCAT